>NZ_CANCWQ010000019.1:0-28132 GCF_947381555.1 Limosilactobacillus pulli | reverse complement strand
GCGTACATCTCACCGCTCCACGTATTAAAGTAGTAGATCTTGCCATTGATCGTCTGCAAGCCATACTGCATCTGACCCTGCGCATTATAATAGACCGTCTTGCCGCTTGCTAGTTTCGTAAAGCCGATGCTTGCCGACCCATTACTCGTAAAGTTGTACCACTTGCCGTTGATCTGCGCTTCTTTGCCGGCGTACATCTCACCGCTCCACGTGTTAAAGTAGTAGATCTTGCCATTGATCGTCTGTAGCCCATACTGCATTTGGCCTTGAGTATTATAGTAGACTGTCTTACCATTAGTTAGTTTAACAAAGCTACTTTGCATAATTCCATTATTATTAAAATCATACCAATATCCACTAATATTTTTTTCACCCATTATCATTTGGGCAGTATTAATATCGAAATAATATTTTTGGTTATTAATTACTTGCCAACCAACTATAAAGATATTCTTATTAGCATCATAGTAATACGTATAATTACCAATTTTATTCAAACCGGTTGTTAAACTAGTCACATTAACTGAGCCATCAACATTTAGCTTAATCGTTGTATTATTATTATTATTTACACTAGTAACTCCTGTTTTCAATGCTCCTGTTATTGGATCATAATATTGTAGTTTTTTGGTTACTTGATTATAAACTAATCCTACTTCTTGAATTCCAGTTGTAGAATTATAGTAATAATTACGTCCATCAATAGTTACTTCGCCTAATGTCATTGCACCGCTCCAAGTATTAAAATAATACTTATTGCCATTAATTATTTGGCTACCATATTGCATTTGACCCTGACTGTTGTAATAAACCGTTCGACCATCAGTTAATTTTTGAAAGCCAGTCGTCATTGCTCCTGAGGAAGTATTAAAGTAGTACCAATAACCGTTAATTTTTTGTTCGCCATACTGCATTTGACCTTGACTATTGTAATAAACCGTTCGACCATCAGTCAGTTTTTGAAAGCCAGTCGTCATTGCTCCTGAGGAAGTATTAAAGTAGTACCAATAACCGTTAATTTTTTGCTCACCATACTGCATTTGACCCTGACCGTTATAGTAAACAGTTCGGCCATCTGAAAGATTCTGGAAACCAGTCTGACGAACTCCATTTTTATACAGATACCAATAGCCATTTTCTTGTTTTTCACCGTTTAAACTCATGTAGGTGCTAAACATCCCCATATCAATGGAGCCATCATAGCCATTAAAACTATCAGTATACTGCCATGCTCCATAGTCTGAATTCAAAATGGTATTCTTCCAGTAGTCATAGTAATAAGCAGCAATCCACGTCTTGCTACGACCAACCGTTGAACTGACATTGTATGTCTGATCATAGCTGTAACTAGCATAAACACCATGATTAGTGTAACCACGGCGACTCAATTCATTCCAAAATTCATTTAAAAGTGCTGCAATGTTGGAACGCTTAGTCACACTATCCTCCATATCAGCAATCATCAACGTACTGCCATCTAAGCCATAAGAACTAGCAACGTTAGCATAGTGATCGGCTTCGGCAATTGCTGATGCTGAGTCAGTGAAAACCGCATAGTCATAGGTTGCAATTGCCAGGCCTGCTGCTTTAGCATTGTTAATCTGCGTTTGTGCGTATGGATTAGTATATGTAGTCCCCTGAGTCAGCTTAACGATAACATATTTAACGCCAAGGCTCTTAAGCCAGGAATAAGTTCCCACACTCATGGCCCCTTGATATGAAGAAACATCAATTGCATCGGCTGAGGTACTGTAAGCAGCCAAAGCTTGTAAGGCAATTTCTTGATCAGTATTTGCAACAATCGCTGTTGTGGAAGATTCTGACACTGCCGAAGACTCACTACTGTCAGTTACCAAACTGCTATTCTGAACTTCAACAGTAGTAGCAGTTGTCGTACTTTCTGAACTGCTTTTACTTAAATCTTGTGATGATTGCTGTGCAGTAGTACTGTCTTGTGTTGAAGAATCAGTATCAGATGTAATACTTGTTTGGGTATCAGAAGTTGATGTAGACGCATCAGCCTCTGTTACTGATGTATCATTTTTACTACTACTGTTTACAGCTTGCGATTCTGCACTGTCATCCGTATTGTCAGTTGATACGGAAGTTGAAGTCAGTACTACCGATTCGGCATTAGCATCATTAGCCGTAGCTTGTGACACGCTACTGTCGTTAATAGTTGTAACATCTGCTTGTGCAGTACCGGAATGCAAAATCAATCCAAAACTAAGCGCCGTTAGCGTAATCCCAGAAAAGAGCGTCCATTTTTTCAAAGTTTTCTGTTGTGCATTTTGGTATGCTTGTACCTTTTGACGTTCGTTATTCAAGTCTTTCCTCCAAATTAAAAATTCAAAAAAGTTCAAATTTTCTTATAAAAAAGGGGGCTTCCTTAAAAGCTCCCCTTTTTCTTGTCTAGTTTCCCAACAAAGTCAATGGATTAATCCAAGTTCCATTGTTGTTAAATGAGTTTGCTAAAGCAACGTTAAAGTTCTTTTGACGAGTAATTCCCAAATGCAAGTGAGCCGTCGTTCGTCCACCAATTACGTCGCCAACGTTAACTTGTTGGCCAACGCTCACCCAAATATTAGAACGACTGCTGAAAGCTTCTTGGTAAACAGTCAAGTATTCGCCAGTATCAATCAATACGTACCAGTCCAGCCCTGAAGCATAACCGATTCCAGTAACTGTCCCCTTGTGAACCGCATGGACTTCATAGCCTGGATGATCAATTGAACCAAAGTCAAGACCATCGTGGAAACCATTCAGTCGGAACTCACCACCTGCATTTACACCGAATAATTGTGCACCCGTGAAATAACCGCGACCATCAGCTGGGAATGGCCATCCCCATGTATCCTCTACACCATCGGAACCAAAAGTATGCTTAGTCCCATCAATATAGTGCGTACCAGTATACATATTACCATTAGCTAAATTAAAGTAGAACGTGTTGCCATTAATCGTTTGCCATCCTTTTACCATATGACCTTGATCGTTATAGTAAACTTTACGTCCATCATTTAAAGTTATAAATTGAGATATAGCTTCTTGTCCATTAACAGGATTAAAGTAGTACCATGAACCATTAATTTTCTGTTCACCGTAAACCATATGACCTTGATCATTATAGTAAGCGATACGGTTATTACTTAACGATGCAAATTGTGAGACAAACTCAGCACCATTCAAAACATTAAAATAGTACCAATAACCATCTATTTGTTTTTCGCCATGAACCATTTGAGCAGTCGTAAGATCGTAGTATACCTCACGATTATTGCTTAATTTATACCAACCTGTTTTTACTGTTTTTGTTTTTGAATCATAGTAATACCATTGCCCATTGATTTCATTTTCCCCGTCTTTTAAAGCAATATTTCCACTATTATCAACAGAAATAGTATTACCATCCAATTTCAATGTAGTACTCTTAACCAAGGAACCGTTCTTTCCGCCATAACATTGCAGAAGCTTAGTATTTGCATTATATACAACACCTGTTTCCTTTGCACCAGAAAGAACATTCAAATAGTACGTTAAACCATTAATTTCTTGCTGACCATGCAACATACCTTGGCCTTGACCATTTTCATTTAACATGTAGTACACTACTCGACCATCTGGTAAGGTATACCAACCTCGTGCTACCTCACCACTCCAAGTATTAAAATAGTACCAATTGTTGTTGATTTTTTGTTCACCATATTGCATTTGGCCTTGCGCATTATAGTATACCAATTTACCACTAGCTAGTTTGGTAAAACCAGTGCTTGCTGAACCGTCGTTGGTAAAGTTGTACCACTTGCCATTGATCTGTGCTTCGCGATTAGCATAGCGCTCCCCACTCCATGTGTTGAAGTAGTAGATCTTGCTATTGATCGTCTGTAGTCCATACTGCATCTGACCTTGGGCGTTATAGTAGACCGTCTTGCCACTCGATAACTTCGTAAAGCCAGTGCTTGCTGAACCGTCGTTGGTAAAGTTGTACCACTTGCCATTGATCTGTGCTTCGCGATTAGCATAGCGCTCCCCACTCCATGTGTTGAAGTAGTAGATCTTGCTATTGATCGTCTGTAGTCCATACTGCATCTGACCTTGGGCGTTATAGTAGACCGTCTTGCCACTCGATAACTTCGTAAAGCCAGTGCTTGCTGAACCGTCGTTGGTAAAATTGTACCACTTGCCATTGATCTGTGCTTCGCGATTGGCATAGCGTTCTCCGCTCCACGTATTAAAGTAGTAAATCTTGCTATTAATCGTCTGCAGCCCATACTGCATCTGACCTTGGGCGTTGTAGTACACCGTCTTGCCGTTAGCTAACTTCGTAAAGCCAATGCTTGCTGAACCGTCACTGGTAAAGTTGTACCACTTGCCATTGATCTGTGCTTCGCGATTGGCATAACGCTCCCCACTCCATGTGTTGAAGTAGTAGATCTTACCATTAATTGTTTGTAGCCCATACTGCATCTGGCCTACTGTATTGTAATATACTGTACGTTCACCACTAAGCTTTTGCCAACCCGTTAAGTTCTTACCGTTTTGGTCTTTTAAGTACCAGTGACCATTTGAGTAAACCTCAGTAGTCTTAGTGGCAGAAGTTGATGACTGGTTAGTATCAGCTGCTGCTGCCGTTGTCATTGAAACCGTATTAGTATCAGCGCTAGAAACAGTTTCAGCTTTAGCATCATTTTGGGTGTTTTGAGTTGTTGACTTAGTAGGCTGTTCAACAGTTTCAACCGCCTTCGAAGCCTCAGTTGCAACTTGACTAGCAGAATTACTTTCTTGATCAGTTGATGACGTTGCTTTCTGAACCGTATCCGTAGCTGAAGTTGATTCACTAGCAGTAGTAGAAACAGTATCTTCAGATACGGTAGCAGCTTGTGAATCACTGGATGCTGCAGTCGTAGCAGTCAAAGCAACCGTGCTGTTATCATTGCTATTATTATCGTTGCTTGCACCTGTATTTGTATTAGCAACAACAGCTTGATCACTATTACTAGTTGTCGTACTACTGTCAGCTTGCGCAACGTTACCACCAGCCATTAAACCAGCTGTTGCAGCAGCTGCAACCAACCACAGCTTGCCTTTTTTATACATTTTAAAGCGTGTCTTTACTTCAAGACTAGGTTTCGCCATCATTTTCTCCTCGCTACTAATTACTCGGTTTTTTAGATTTATTTTTTAAGTTAATTTCTTGATTCTTAAAACTATTTAAAAGTTTATCATTGCTGACCTTTTCAATCAACGCGAATGATAATATGATACATAAATGTCATATTTCAGTTACATTTTAACAACATTAAAAAGCGCTAATCATCCTATACTTAGGTAAGATCAGCGCTTTTAATAATTTTTTTAATATTGCAACTATATGTTAACGTTCATCATACATTTGAACGTTGTTGGCTACTTGATTTACGTAGTCAGCACCATTATTTTGGTTAGCCGTGTTAACCATGTCAGAAACTTGGTAAGGGTTCCACTGCTGGTCGTTGTAGATGTAAACCGTGCTAGCAATTGGCGAACCATCTACGTCCTTACCTTGAGCGTAGTAGTTTACCCATTCACTTTCGTCAGGCTTTGCTCCGTAGATTTGGTAGTAGGTATTGTTGGTACCATTTGGCAAAGGTGCCAAAACAGAGCTTTCGTTCATTGCAGTTACAACCAGTGGACGATTTGCCTGAGGAGCTACTTCGTTGGTTACATAGTGGCTCGTGTACCATGCCAACAAACCAGCCTTTTGCTGATCAGTCATTTGATCTTCGTTTAGCTGAGCAGCTTGTGCTTCACTGTTTTGAGCAATTGCTGGTTGCTGGGTAGTCGCAACCGAACCAGCAACTTGAGCTGTTTGAGCAGTTTCAGTGACTGGTGCTACTGCTGCTTGAGAACTTGCAGCTACCTTTGAAGATTGCGTTTCAGGCAAGGTAACCATTGCACTGCCGACCTTTAATGTATTAGCAGAGCTTGAAGCCTGGCTGGCAGATGCTACACTGCTTGAAGCTGCGGTTAAAGTTTCACTGGCAGCAGCTTTAGCAGAGGCCTTGTGCTTATGAGAAGTACTTTGTTCAGTCCGTGCGCTGTCAGCACTGCTCTTAGTAGACGTGGTCGTTGTCTTAGCCCCACAACCAGCCAACAAACCTGCAATTACCAAGCTGCTAAGCAAGATGTTCATGTTCTTCTTCATAAGCTTATCCCCCTTACTTTTATTTGAATTCTGCCCTGAAGTTTTTTGCTTATTAACTAAATTAGGCTTGTTACTTAAATATCATCTATGTAACATCCTTGTAACATTATTATAACACAGTTTAAAATTTATTGTTATTAATTTCAAAAATAAGTATTTATCTATCGGCTAATCTAAAGCGATGGAAACGCTTTACGAAAAAATAAATCCCAATATTACTTTTATTACAAAAAAAGACTTTTGCAATAGGTTTAGCAAAAGTCTACATTAAAGTATTAGTGTTCACCATGTCCCATAATTTTACGCTTCAAGAACTTGCCACCCTTTACCAGCCAGTTTTGCTTTTCCATAAAGACATAGTTGACGTCAACCGTCTTATATTCTGGATGGCAGCCCAGCCAAGTATCTAAAAGCAATTCACTCAAGAAGCCAAAAACGCGCTGTTCATATGGCGAGTAGTTGGAATAGTCGATTCGCTTTTCAACTTCGCCCAGCACGTCAAATAGCCAGGTACAGTATTCATCCAATGGCTGCTTTTTCATGATCATCATATTAAAGTAGTGTGCCTTGGTCCGCTTCATTACGGTCTCAAACGAGTTGGCATAGGCGGGGTACTTCTTGTTGATTACCTCACGTGTTACCTCCAGTGGCTCATGCTCATGAACGTGCAGATAATGCGATTCATTGGTTTCAATAAAGTAGTTGCGCTGCTTTGGCAAAATGACGTCATAATCCTTTAACAGATTCTCTGCTTCAGCCGTACTCAAGACCTGGCTTAAATCCTTGTCATGATGCAAAGAGAAGTAGCGACGATAGTGAACCAAGCCCAATGCATCAACATCCGGCAGGTTCTTCCAACCCCAGTAAAGCGCGGTCAGTTCGTTGTAGTGCGCGTTCTTCTTAGAGATGTTGTCGCCAGTATTGTCGCCTTGGAAAGTATCGTTAACGTCTGGATGCAGATCCTTGCCGACAAACACCGGCAGATACATTGGATCACTTGGCATCGCATAGTTTTTGTGCACCGCTACTAAGACTTTAATGTTCACTAATCTTTCCCTCCGACTCAGTAAGCACCTGTATTTTTAAAGATGCTGATAATATTCTTAAACATGATTCTCACATCATACCAATATGATGCCTTATCAACATAGCTCAACTCTAAATCACAGCGTTCTGGATAGCCGATGTTGCTGCGGCCACTAGCCTGCCATAATCCCATGGCACCAGGTTTGACCGAGAGAAACTTATCCACGCGATCGCCGTATTCCTTCAATTCTTCTTTAACGACTGGCCGTGGTCCCACGATGCTCATGTCGCCTTTTAAAATATTGATGAATTGTGGAATCTCGTCAATTGAGGTTCTTCTTAGCCAACGTCCCAGCTTGGTAATCCGAGGGTCTTCGTCAGGCTCTAGCTTATAGTTGTTTTCAACGTACTTTTCATAAAGCTCAATATTAGAGTGCAAAAGCTCATCGGCATTGACGATCATTGAGCGGAACTTGTACATCTTAAACGGCTTGCCATTCTTGCCGATCCGCGTTTGCTTAAAGAACAATGGTCCCTTGTTGTCACCGAACCGGTTGGCAATCCAGACACCTAAAAACACTGGACTAAAACAAATCAAAGCGAGCAGTGACAAAATGATGTCAGTCAGCCGCTTAAAGAAAAGATAGGTCAGTGATTGTTTTTTTATTTGACTATTTTCCATAATTTCCGTTGACTCTGTTTCTTCAATTTGATTTTGCATAAGATCACTTGAAACTCTAGTTAATATTTTTGAAAGCAATTCCTTTTCAAAACAATACTTTCTACATAATACCAGTAAATTATGAATTTAAAAAGACATTTTACAACCACTGCCACACTCATGCGTTTGTATGCTCATTTAACCAGTGCTCGGCCTCATCTAAATCAAAGCCCTTGCGATACAGGGCCTGCTTGACCTTGATCCGGCGCTCGTAGTCGGTTGTGGCCCGTTTTTCATAGCGGCGCCAAGCCTTAGCAGCCTCTTTGGCCAGCAGCTCATCTTGCTGTTCTTCATCCGGCTGTGGCATTACGCTGTCCTTAATCTCACTGAACAAACCCGCTGCATAACCGTTAGTGATCAGCCCCTGGCGCACCTTTTCTTCTTGACGGCGCGTTGGCAGCTTGGCGTAGCGCTTGAACAGTTTTTTGGCCAGTTTCGTCGCATTTTCCTGCTGTAAGGCCGACGTAAACTGGGCCAGTGCATTGTCGATGTCTAGTTCGCCGATCTGCTTTTGCCTAAGCTTTTGGCGAATCACTTGTGGGCCCTTTAATTCCGTATTCATCACCGTACGCACGTAGCTAGCCGCGTATTCATGATCATCCAACAAATGCAGTCCCCGTAGTTTTTGCATTACTGGCTCAATATATTCTTCTGGTGTTTTGAGCTGGCGCAGCTTTTCATAAACATCATGTTCGGTACGCAGCTGATGTGACAGATAGTCCAGCATCTTATTATAGGCCTTGGCAATCTCATCATCATTGGTCATCGCCTTGAGCTGTGATTGATCAAGCTCCATGCCCTTCATCAACCGATACTTGATCAAGACGCTTTCGGCTACGGAAAAAGCATATTTGCCATCAAGATAAATATTATAGCGACCAGGACGTTTTTGCGCTTCAATTTTTGAAATTTTCTCCATTTCTTAAAAAACTCCCTTGCATAATATCTTCAGTACAGTAGATCTTGTTACTATTTTTGATTGTCGGAATCTTTTGGAGATCCTAGCTGATGCTGACCATATTGGTAGCGATCGTTGAATTCACGATGCCTCATCTTGCGTACATACTGCCATAAGTGCTTTTTTTCTTTGATCTCGCCATCATGGGCATCCTGGAGCGTAGCATTAATGGTAGCGCCAATCATGATCACCATGCCGGACAGATCCAGCCAGATCATCAGCACGATAAACGCTCCAATTGTTTTATAAGACGTTATGTTATGAGCAAAGATCATCGTGTAATAAGAAAAGACGCGTGAAAGTCCCATCCACAAAAGATCCGCAATTAAAGCGCCTGGAATCACGTAGCGCAGCTTGACCAAAGCATTTGGGACAAAGTAGTACAGCAGCGTTAAGAGCACGAACAGCGCCCAGAACGTAACTGGCCACTTGATTGATCTAAAAAACATAACATATTTGCTACTGAAACCCAGGATCGGCTGCAGGCTGTTCAGCGTCTGTTCGCCAAGCCCGTATAAAATCACCAGCGTCGTCACGATCAATAAGATAACCAGCATCCAAAGAAATGAGACTGCGCGATTGATGATCGGATTTTGGTTTTCCGCGATTCCATAGGCATGATTGACGCTGCGCTGAAAGGCCGCGATTCCCAAACTAGTAGACCATAACGCCACAATCGCACCCAGAGTCAGCGTCCCGCCATTCCCATGCTGCAAGAAGTCGTAGATGATTGGCCTTAAAAAGTCATATACTGATTCCGGAATCGCCGTCTGCAGATAGTCCAAAACGGTTTTGGCATTCAGCCCCATCATTGGCAGCAGGTTTCCGACCACGATGATTGCCGGAAAAACCGACAGCAGCGTATAGTAGGCCAGGACTGCCGCTGACGCTGAAACCTGTGCCATGGTGAAGTGCTTGATAAAAAGCAGCACGAAATTTTTTATTTTATTCGGCTTTTTGTCCATGGTTAACCTGCCTTGTCCAGAAATAATGTTTTTAATTTTATTAGATTAGCAACGCGGTGCGGCAATGCAATATCAGAAAACATTATATCACGAAATAAAAACGCCCCTCGTGATTGAGGAGCGTGCGTTCATCAGTTGCCGGAGCATTGGCTAACTATTTCATCATGCCGTTTTTCAGCAAGTACTGATGACCCGTTGTCAGATCGTATTGAACCAACTGGTAATCATGCCAAAGCTGTCGCTGCTTTTTAGTCAGCTTGGATTTTGCAATGACTTTTCCCTGCTGGCTGATAAACTGAGCCGATGAGTTATAGGTATTAGTAGTACTTTGGCTGGTATTCATTGCGGCAGCCGGCAGCTTTTGCCAGACATCCGTTAACAATGCCAGATAAGGCGTTACCTTTGAGTTGGTCTGAGCCGCTACCATGGCAATAAAGCCATTTGGTACGACATAGCCGATACTCTTGGTCAGATTTTTGGCTCCTTGCTTTCTAGCCGCGCGATTGGAATAGATAAAGTAGTCCGTCTCATGCATCTTTAAACCATCCTTAGCCATGTCGTTTTGGTAGATGCCGGGCAGATGATCACCATAAAAGACTACCGTAACGGGTTTATTCAATTGGTCGATCTGCTTGATAAACTTGGCTACCGCTTGATCGGTATAGTGAACGCCCATTGCAAACTGCTCTACCTGGTCAGTCGATGTCCCATTTTTGGCACTCGCATGATAATAGCCGGCGCCATCATAATAATGCTGATCATAAGGGAAATGATTCTGCATCGTTACAAGATTGACAAAGAGGCCATTGCCACCGCGCTTTAGCTGATCCAGCGTATTGGCATACGAGGTCGCATCCGAAAGATACTGACTGCGGCCAATTTTAGACTGATGCTTAATCGAATATTTGCTGCCCAGGTACATGAACCGATCAAAGCCGAACTTCTGATAGACCGCAATCCGACTGTAGAATACGCCGACGTATGGATGAATGGCCACGGACGTTTTAAACAGCTGGTTGATCGACCAGGCTTGATTCTGAAACGGCACTAACTGGGTATAAGGCGTTGGCAGGGTTGGCGAAAAATTGCAGAGCGCCAAGCCCGTCAAGGTCATGTATTCCATATTGGCCGTCCCACCACCATAGCCCGAACTAATCATCAAGCCACTGGTGTTGTTTTTCTTCAGTCGCTCAATATTAGGCATCGGATCATGAGCCAGCTTGATGCCGGGAACGCGACGCGGATCAGAAAAGCTCTCACTTAAGTTAAAGATAATGTTTTGCTTGGCCAAATCGTTTTTACGGTTTTGATTGATCCGCCGCGCCTCTTTTTGATAGCGCTTGGCGATCGCAGCCATCTTGGCCTTTGAATATCCGCTGGGCTCATTCATCACCTTAACGTCCAGATTGTTCATAAATTGAATCAACGGGCCATTAATGCGGGCACCGGTCAATTGATTATAAAACATTGCCTGATCGCCCATCCCGGTCATAACGGCATTAATTACCGATCCTTGATTGTTCCAAAACAGACTGCTGCCAAATGCCATCACGGTCACGACCAGCCAGCCGATTTTGGACGGCAGCTTGATTTTGGCAACCGGATAGCGTTTTCCCAGTCGAACAACAACTATGATCAAAAGCAGCACCACGATTGCGGCCACGACCCAGATCCAGCCCTTGACCATCTTAAACAGACTACCATAAGCCTGAACCATTCTGACCTCAGATGGCAAAATCGGTTCATTGCGCGCGGCAATCTTGATTCGGTTGGCCACGATCATAATCACAACCAAAGCAGTTGTCGTGCCAAGCGCCACCCAGTAACGATTAAACAGTGCCTGCATTGTCTTTGCAATCAAGACATACAGTAACATCGTCAGCAAGACCATATTATGACAGACAAACAATGTGTACAGCAGTGTATTGTAAGAAGCATCTGCATTAGGTTCCAGCTGCCAGCTGCTGTTCATCAATAATAATGAAGCCAGTGCCAAAACATAGCAGCTGCCCCATAACAAGACCGTGCTCCAGTTTCGCTGCCACCACTGCTTAAGCCATGGCCAGCATTGACTAAGACTGGTTGGCAGACTCGTGACCCAATTGTTCAGGCGCCGCATCAAACAGGTTCGTTCAAACAGCCATTTGCCAAGCCAGCGCAGCAGTACACCCGCGATGATAACGATAGCCGCGGTTGCCAGCAAGAGGCCCATTTTAACAATCAGGTTTTCAAAATGTCCAGCCGCCAAACCGATAAAATGCTGTTCAAGCAGCGGCTGTTGGGCAATCGCCACCGTTCCCAGGGTAATCCAATATGCCTCATTATGCCGATCGCTGACCACTGCCTCAAACTCATCAGCCAAGCGTCCAGGCATGCTCAAAGCTAAATTCAGCAGCAGCGCCACGATGATCAGACAGAAGTTGTTTAAACTGGCGATTCGGCTGGCCGTCGACATGTCATTATGCAGCATGATTGAGATCTTAGGCATGATCATTGCCATCACGCTGGTTGCAGCCAACAGACCACCAGCAGCCAAGAGCAGCCCGCGCTTTGACTGCGGCCGCCAGTCAGCTGTCAGCACGCCTAACGATAAAATCAGCAGCGTGCTTAAAATCGTATTGCCGCTGCCTAATCCCCAGAGGTCGCGATTATAAATCGTTGTGGTTAAAAATATCAACAGAATTGCCACTGTCAGTCTTAGCCGTTGCTTAGGCTTGAGGTTAATCAGCCGGCGACTGGCTACCCCTCCTAAAACAAAAGCGGTCGCTAACGGCATGGCATTGCGCGTGATCGGCATCACGGCATCCAAAAAACTGCTGAATTGAAAGCTCTTCTTCCAAAAAAGATCTAACAAGACTGCCAGTATGCCAACCGTTACCATCAACAGCCAGCTGCTGATGACGCGGACTTTAGAAAACCGCAGTCTCGCCATCATTTTGCCCAACAGCATCAAAATCAAAAGTTCACTAACGATCAAAACAACATGAATCAGCTGCAGAAGCATCATGTGGGTATTATTTTCCTGATAGCCGACAAATGGCAGCCGCCCATCCCACATCCACAGATTCATCACTAATAAAATACTGGCTAAGCCAACTAAAGTTCTCCGTAACGTTCTACTCATCTTGCACCCATCATAAATAAAAGACGTGGTGGAGCTTAGCAGTAAGCCAAGGCATCACGTCTTTAGTAACGCGTAAATTATCTTATGGACTATTTCATGTACTTTTTGGCAACTTCCTTGGCCAGCTTTGCGTAGTGAGCCAAATATTCAGTATAGTTATCATCATACAGGTAGGCGGCATCGGCCTCTGGATCTTGGGAAGTCAAAATCTTAGGCCCTTTGTCGGTAACGACCAGCGTATGTTCATATTGACAGCTCAAACCGCCATCTGCCGTTTTGGCCAGCCAGCCGCTTGGATCACTGGTATCAGCTTCCCAGGTACCAGTGTTGATCATCGGTTCGACGGTAATGGTCATCCCATTGCGCAGCCGAGTTCCTTGCCCGGCCTTGCCATAGTGTGGCACCATTGGATCTTCGTGCATCGTTGGTCCAATGCCGTGGCCAACAAACTCGCGCACGTCGCCATAGCCATTTTCATCTTCGGTGTAGTGTTGAATAGCCGCACCAATATCACCAATCCGGTTGCCGACCTTGCATTGATCAATTCCCAGGTACAATGACTTGTAAGTAACGTCCATCAAGCGCTTAACCTCATCACTGGCCTTGCCGACTACGTATGACCAGCAAGAATCGCTGTAGGCGCCATCCAGGTTAACGACCGTGTCGACCTTAACCAGATCATTATCCTTAAAGATCAGCTTCTTGCGGGGGAAACCATGGCAGATTTCATCGTTAACGCTGATGCAGGTAGCATACTTGTAACCTTCAAAGCCGATCTGAGCGGCAATGGCGTGGGCCTTTTTGAAGTATTCGCGGGCAAATTCTTCAATTACCCAGCTGGAAATGCCGGGCCGAATGATTTCACGCACCCCAATGTGCATACCGGCCAAAACAGCACCGGATTTTTCCATCGCTTCAATTTCGCGTGGTGACTTTAAACTAATCATTCAGAAAGTCTCCTTAGTTTATAAATTTTAATATCTTATTTAGTATATCACTCAAGGTCCCAAAATAATTCTGTGTTATACTATCCGTTGCGAATTTATTTACGAATCTATTTACGTGGAGGGAAAAACAATGGCAAAAGCATTGGTCGTATATGCCACGATTACTGGCAATAATGAAGACGTTGCCGATATTATTACCGAAGCTTTGGAAAACCAAGGCGTTGAAGTTGAAGAAACCGAAATGACGATGGCCGACGCGGCTGATTTTGAAGACGTCAACATCTGCGTAGTCTGCCCATACACTTATGACGAAGGCGCTCTGCCCGATGAAGGTCTGGACTTTTTTGATGACTTAAAAGAAGAGGATCTGAGCGGCAAGGTTTATGGCGTGGCCGGCTCCGGCGATACTTTTTATGAAGACTTCTTCTGCCTGGCCGTTGACAAGTTTGGCGAGGCCTTTGAACAGACTGGTGCCACTAAAGGTGCTGACAACGTTCACATCAACCTGGAGCCTGATCAAGACGACATCACCAAGCTGGACGCGTTTGCCAAGCAGCTGGTGGAAAAGGCAGCTCAAGACTAATGGCTGAATTATGGAATAAATACAAAAGCGTCATTGCCTATCTGTTTTGGGGCGTGGTGACAACCATCGTCAATATCGGTGTGTTCCAATGGCTCAGTTCCGGCATTCACTGGAACTATCAGCTTGCCAATATTATCGCCTGGTTTGTTTCCGTTCTGGTTGCTTATTTAACGAACAAGGTCTGGGTCTTTGGCTCGCACTATACCACGGTTCGCGCTTTTATCGTAGAGTTCATCAAGTTCTACTTCTATCGTGCCTTGACGCTTTTAATTGATATTGTCTTCATGTACGTTGGGGTAACGCTTTTAGGCTTTGACTCCGCAATTCAGAAGCTGGTCGTTAAGATCTTGGACAATGTCGTCGTCGTGATTGCCAACTACATCTTCTCCAAGTGGCTGATCTTTAAGACCAACGACAAAATCGCCAATCGCTAGCCCCTGCCAACCAGGAGTTAAGATTCGATCCTTAAATCTAACAGCATCGCGTGATATCAGATTTTACCAGATCTGCTATCACGCTTTTTTATTTACAATGTGCAACGTAATTTCTCATCCATTACACATTTAACGGAAATATAGATAAGGCTTCAAAAATTACCGATATCGTTTCCTAACTTTTTGCGAAAAATTTAAGTCGTCAACGTAAAATAAGCCGCTACCCAATTCAGGATGGCGACTTGCTGAAAATCTGCATCAAGTTAAATTATAATGATCCCATCCGGATTCGAACCGGAATCGACCGCTTAGGAGGCGGATGCACTATCCAATTATGCTATGGGACCGCAACAAGAAATATTGTCGCACATTTATGGTCAATCGTAAAGTCAACAATATCTCTTTAATTTGAATCTGAATCAATCGCGCCGCATGGCTGAAACAATGCCATCCCTGTCAAACAACGCTGCGCAACCGCAACTGCCAGCCAGACCCGCGCTTTCTTCGACTCTAAAGCCTGGCCAGCTTAATCAATCTCGACCAGCTGCAGACTATTGATCAGATTGTTTTTCCGCCATGCGACGGTGCTTGAGGCGAATTCCCTTGTTTTTGCGATTCTTCTTGCGATTCTTGCGCTTGGCCGGCATCGAAAAGCCATCCAGGGTATTGTGAACGCTCTTTTTAACTTCTCGCTTGCTTTCACGCTGCTCTTTTTGAATGGCACGGCTGGCTTCCTTACGTACTGGCATCTTTGCTGTTCCTTCAGTTGGTTTTTCATCGGTGACTGTTTTTTCACCAACCGTCAATTCGGTAAATTGATAATCGGTATCGGCCAACAGCTTTTTCAGATCACGAAAATCATGATCACTGCCCAGATTAATAACTAAGCCAGGTTCGCCCTGCCGCCCCGTTCGACCAGTACGGTGCACGTATTGATCAACAGTGGTTGGCAGCTCAAAATTAACTACGGCTGGCAGCTTGGGAATGTCCAGTCCTCGGGCCGCAACATCGGTAGTCAACAGCAACTTCAACTGGCGCTTACGAAACTGGCGCAGTGCGGTTTCTCTTTCCGTTTGCCGCTGCTTGCCACCCAGCGTTGCCGAAGCGACATGCTCATGCTTTAAGCGACTGGCTGCATAGTGCAGCGTCTTGATACTGTCAAAGAAAACCAGTGCCCGAAAATCCTTGGTGTGACTCAAACGATTAAGCATCGCCGTTTTTTGACTCATCGTTCGTGCATAGACCAAGCCATGCCGAACCGGTCCACGGCTTTGATCCGTTTCACGAACGTCATAAGTGATGATATCGCGGCCAAACATGACACTGAGCTGATCAAAAGCAGCCGAACTCGTTGCCGAAAAGAAGGCCAGCTGTGCGTTTAGTGGCGTGGCGCGTTCAATATCTTCGACCACGGCTTGCGTATCATCACGCAAAAGATCATCGGCCTCATCAATTACCAATGTCTTAAGCCGATCCAGCTTCAGATCACGATTGTCCAGCATATGCAGCACACGACCAGGCGTTCCGACGACGACATCGGGATGCTGTTTTTTAAGCATTGCTACTTGTCGTCTGAGGTTGGCACCCCCAGTCAAAGAGCGTACCTTAACCCCAATCAAATTGGCCCATTCGCGCATGACCGTAGCCGTTTGAATCGCCAGTTCTTGTGATGGCTCCAGCACCAAAATCTGCACGCCAGCACCAGGCTCAACTTTAGGCAAGAGTGGCCAGGCAAATGCCAGCGTCTTGCCAGAACCAGTTGGCGCAATTCCTAAGACTGATTTTCCAGAAGCCAATGTTTCAGCAACCGCAGTCTGAATCTGCGTTAGCTGCTGGAAACCTTTTTCATCAAAAAGTTGTTGAAATTGTTCGATCAACAGATATCCATCCTTTAAATTTGTCAGTTAACGTCTAGCGATTGTCGTCAGACGGGAAAGTCAGTTCAGCCGAGCGACGCAGGTCATACATTACCGTGTTGACATTGCGTGCCAAATCGAACCAACGCTTGTATTTAGCTTGCTGTTCTGGATTTTCGGGATCATTGAACAGGTCAGCAAAGTCATTCATCTCATCAACCATTGAGTTTTCATAGTACTTGGCTTCCAGTGGGTGGGCCTGCTTTTCGCTGTCAAAGTAGGTTACTTTGGTCGTATCAAAGATTGAGTCAAAGACCAGTGTATCCTTGAGACCATAAACTTCAGAAACCAGGTGCGAGTTGGCGGTCTTACCAAAGTTCAGCGTAACGGCAAACTTATCATATTTCAAAATGGCCGTGTCCATCCCATCAACACCACTGGCGACCATCGTTGGGAACAGCACGACACTGTCCGGAACGCCAAACAGAGTAACGGCACCATAAACGGCATAAACGCCCAGATCCATCAATGCCCCACCAGCAAATCCAGCCGTGAAGATGTTTGGATATGGCTTGTCGCCGGCAATTACCTTGTCATAGCGCGAAGAATACTTCATTACCGTAATATTGGCACCTTGAATAACCGGCATCTGCTTGAGCTGTTCTTCCGCCGCATGGAAAAGGCCCGTGTGAATGTGGCGGGCAGCCTCAACGACGCGAGACTTTGGGTGAGCCGCCAGCAGCGATTCAATGCCTTCAAATTCGTTTGGATTGACAAAGGCTGGCTTTTCAACGATTACGAATTTGTCATTTTCAATTGCTAAGCGAACCTGTTCATAGTGAAGACTGTTTGGTGAGGCAACGTAGACCACGTCAAAGTCACCTTCATCAAAGAAATTCTCCAGACTGTCAAAAAACTGCGTAGCTCCATATGGCTTACCGAACTTTTCAGCATGTTCCTTCGTTCGTGAGTAGACTGCCGTCAGTTCGTACTTGCCCGTGGTCTTAGCCGCGTCAAGCATTTGATCAGTAATAATGTTGGTTCCAATAATCCCCAGTTTTAGCAATTCGATCACTCCTTTACAATTGCTACGTTTTATTCTAACAATTATTTCCGGTTTTTAACAGAAATGAAATCTTTCTATAACACAAAGCTGTGTATAATAAAAATTGTAAATCTATGATCAAATGAAAAATCAAGTTAAATTGAAGGGGATTGAGCAGAATGAAGAAAAAAGGAATGTTGCTTTTCGGTGCGGGACTAATGGCTGGAATCACCAGTTCGTTTGGTTTCAGCCTATCTAATAAACAAAAGCATCCCGTCGCGGCCTTGCCAGTTTTCTATGCCGGTACCTGGAAATATTACGATGAAGAGCGCGACCGTTCCCACATCATCACGATCTCACCAGAACTCAAGCTCGGCATCGACAACCAGCTGATCCCGGCAACCGTTCAGCAGGTCAGCACTGAACAGCTCGTTTACTTAGACAAGTTTGGCTATCACATCACCATTCAAGCCAATGAACAGCGCCCTGCTAAGCTGATTGATGAAGCTGATGACCAGGTCTACTACATTCAACCTGTGCAATAATTTAAATATAGCTTGGATTTGCAATTCTTAAATATTTTAATTTATATGGCTAATCCAACCATAGCTTGCGATCCACATCGCTGATTTACTTACAATTAGGCCCTCATTCACGACGTTCCGCGACGGACGCCGTTTTTTATTTGCTTTTGCAAACCACTTCCGTTAGCGATGAATGGGTGCCTTGATTGGCCGTACTAGCCCAATCCTGAATGCTTGATTGATAATGCATCTGATCCCACCCCAACTGCAAAGCAGGCTATAATAAACGCAAACCGATTCAAAGCAGTCGGCAAAGTTAACATAATTCATAATGAAAGAAGCGATCCAATGATTAAGAGTTTAGCCATTTATTGTAGTGCCCATCTCGGCAATGACCCAATCTATCAAGAAAATGCCGCTGCGTTTGGCAAGAAGATGGCCGAAAATGGTATCGAGCTGGTTTATGGCGGTGGCAAGTACGGCACTATGGGCGTAATTGCCAATGCCGTACTCGATAACGGCGGGACGGTTCATGGCGTAATCACCCGTCAGCTGTATGAACGTCAAACCGCACTGGCTCGCATTGAAGATCTCAAAATCGTTTCCAACATGGATGTGCGAAAAGACTTAATGATGAATCTGGCAGACGGTCTGGTGGCACTGCCAGGCGGGATTGGTACATTAGAAGAAATCAGCGAGGCCTTTTCATGGATGTCTTTGGGTGATAATGCCAAGCCTACTGCCCTATACAACGTCAATGGCTTTTATGACCCATTGCGCAACATGCTGCGGCGGATGCATGACACCGGGTTCTTAGAGCAGTCGTATCTAGACGCGATTCATTTTGCCTATTCATTTGATGATCTAATGAAATTCATGAGTCATTATCACGCCCCGGCCCGTCGACAATATCGTTAAAGTAAATAAGGGAGATTATATTATATTAATTGGTTCTTACAAACATCACTGCTTGCCTGGATTTATTCAGCTTCTAATAAGATATTCAACTGATCTTGAATGTTTTTGGCAGCAACTTTAAGCTGGTCTGCTTCCAATGGCCGCAATGGTAAAAGCGTATAGTTACCAACCCCTTGGCGTCCTATTTGGGCAGCAAAACTCAGATAGCTTTGGTACTGTGGCTGATATAATGCAACCGGCAAACTGACGCGTTCATCAGTCAATATGGCCCGTAAAATTCGCATTGCCCATAAAGCCATGCCGCTGACATCTTGACCCTGGCCTTTGATAGCATACCAGCCGTTAAGCTTGGCTTGGATCTCACTTTCATGTGGATCAATCTTGTGTCCCAGCACCGGTTTTTCCAATGGCTGACCATTAATCGTAAACGTTGACCAGATTGGCACGGCCTCGCCATCATGTTGACCATAAACCCAGCCGGCTACCGCACTGGATGCAACTTGAACCTGATCGGCAATGGCGCGCTGCAGCCGTGCAGTATCCAGTACCGTTCCCATCCCGATTACCTTGTTTTTGGGCAGCGCGGTTAAATACTGCAGATAAGCCGTGGTTACCTCGTTGGGATTGGCTAGATTAAGCAAAATCCCGTCAAAGCCGCTTTGCTTGATCTGGGGTGCAATTTGGCACATCGTCTCCCCTACAAAAGTCAATTCGGCAAACCGCTGCTCTTTTAATAGTTCTGCTTTGCCAATTGCCAAAACGATGGCATCCGCATCCTTAAGTGCTGCATAGTCTTGGATTTTGATATTGGGCTGGACGGAAAGCGACTGCATGCCATCCAGCAGATCATTTTGCAGCCCCAGGGCCAGATCAGCATCACTGTCGATTAACACCAATTCATCAGCTGCTTGTTGAGCCACCAACAGATTAGCCAGCAATGCGCCAACGTTACCCAAACCGATAATCCCGATTTTCCGCAAACTGCATCGTCCTTTCTATTTTCATTTTTAAAGTCGATCCTAAAATAAAAGGCGCGTCTCAACTCAAGGCGCGTCTTTTGATTATTCATTCGTGGTTCCTTCTAATTCTGGGAACATGTTTAACAAATAGTCCTGAGCACCACGCGACAGATCCAAGTCGGCCTGTGCCTCAAAGGTCTCAATTCGCTCACCAACCCGCAGCTTTAATGGATCGCCAAATTCAACGTGCACACCATTCATGATCGCAATCTTAATTAATTTTTGCACGCTGTCGGAATACTGACTGGCCAGTGCCTGTAGTGGATGCGTTGAACGCACGAAACTGGTGTAGCGGTCGTTGGCAATCTTTAGACCAAAGCTCAGCAGATCGCCCTTGGCCAGTTTTTCAGCCACCTGACCACCGATCGTCAGCGTTGGGTCCTCCACGCGCCGCTTAACAAAGCTCAGTGCTAATTTGTATTCGCGCGGGGCATGGAACTGTTCACAAAACTCGCCCAGTTTTTCAATCAGATTCATGGCTTCCTCACGCATCCAGTCAGTCTGCTCATCTGGTGCCTGCAAAGCAACCTCGTTATTGCGCTCAATAGCCTGCTGCATCTTTTCGCTAAGATTTTCTGGCATTGGCGAAACCAACGTGTAGAGCATAAACAGCTCTAAGAAGTTCAGCGTATCCTCACTGATGCCGCCCTTGGCAAACGGATCCAGGTCAAACGAGCGGAAACTGATGAACTGAATGCCGTCCTTTACGATTTGACGCAAGCTGTCATCGTCATGTTTACCATGTAGCCGAACCGGGCCAAAGAACTCTTGTGGGCCATAGTAGGTACCATCTTCCAGATATTTGGAGATTTGATCAACAAAGCCATCCAGACTTACATAGCTTGGCCGCTCAGCTGGTAGATTGTCGTAGCCATAAGTGCTGTTGCGAAAACTCCGGACTGGCAATTGAATATGCTCTGGCATGTCGTGTTCTACGGCTTCAGAAACTGGGCTGGCACCGTACAGATACGTAAACAGCCACCGCCACAGACAGAAGCATTGGGCCATCTTAAAGTAGACCGTATTTTGGAAAGCGGCCTGACTGGTAAAATCATCCTTAAAAATCTGCTCATACAGCGTATCCAACAGCTCTTGATCCAGGTTAAAGCCAATGTGCGCGCCTCCCAGCATCATCCGCTTGATGCCATACTTTTCGCGCAGATAGTTGGTGTATTCCTTATTCCAGGGCTGTGAGTAGTTGTTGCCAACAAATTCCAGATCATGCTGATACTCAGGAGCCGGTGCCAGGCTCAAGGGCCAAATGCGTTCATCTTCATGCATCTGGCTGTCGACGATTTGTTCTAAAACCCTTAGTTGCTGACAAGTCGCCTTGCTTCCTCTGGTGATTGGCGTGATAAATTCCATCATATTATCGGAAAAGCCACTCGCAAGATATGGATTTGTCTTACGTGAGCTGAGATTCTTTGGGTACTCGTAGCGACTGGCCCGTCCATTGGTCAAAATGCGGTGCTCTTCCAGACGCAGACCGAAGCTGGCATTAAACATCCGCTCATTTAATGGACCCTCGCTCAGCAGTTCTAATAGTTCGGCTCGTTTTTCAGCCATAATTCTTCCCCCTTCAACCAATGCCTAGACGCATAATTATCTAAGACATCAGCTGCTCGCCTTCGTCATTAATTGCGAGCAACCAAAAAAGACCAGCCGCCTTTTCAGGAATGCAGATCTCGGTGGTTGTTTCTTCAACAGTCTATTTTAGCAAAACTTTAATAAAATGGGGTCATTATCGTAAATTAAATCTTATATATTCAATTTGCTGGCGAATACGAAATTTATCAGGCAGTTGAAGCGACAAATCTGCTTGATCATGTTAGGCTAGAAGCAAACATTTCAAAGAAGGCGCTTTCATATGACGGAAAAGAAATTAACTAAAATTACCATGACCCCTCAAGCCAGCGAATGGTTCCGCACTGAAATGCATCTGCACCCTGGCAACGGTATTAAGCTATTTGGTAAAGGATATGGTGAAACCAACGCCCATCAAGGATTCTCGCAAGGAATTGGTCGCTGCGATCGTCCCGTTGATCCGGTAGTCGACCAGGTGATTGATGGTATTCACTACTATATTCAAGCTTTTGACTACTGGTTCTTTAATGGTCTGGATGTCGCTATCGACTATGACGCGCAGATTGATGGCCCACTGATGCACTTTACGCCGAATGATGGCTCAAAGCTGGATGCAACAACCGGAGCCTCCCAGCACGTTTAAGCAAAAGTATCAGAAACATCCGGGCATACTTTGGTAAGATGAGGCGTCCTAACTCGTCTTGGCATGGCTGTTTTAAATTGCCCCACAATGTTTGCAATCCATGATCCGATCAATGCGTCTATGCAATTTTAGGTTATTTGCCACCCCACCTCATAACCTGCTCAGACAAGACACATGACCAATCTGAGCACTAATTATCATGATTTTTAATTTACGAAAAACTTTTGAAAGTGGTATAGCTAAGATATAACTTTCGCTTGTATATCCGTAAGTCAAACTGACACTAGGAAAAGCATTCTTGCCTTCCCAGTGTCAGTTTTTTTTGAGAAAGGGGAATTTGATTTTTATGGAGCAAACGAACGAACAACGGGTCAGCAGAAAAACCAACCTGTCAATCATTGGTACTGCTGGCCTCGCCTTTTGTGGCGTTTTGGTAGAAACCTCAATGAACGTTACGTTTCCAACTTTAATGCGTGACTTCCATCAAGGTCTTAACGCCGTGCAGTGGGTCGCGACCGGCTATCTTTTGACCGTCGCACTAACGGTTGTGTTGGCAGCTTTTTTACAGCGGCGTTTCAAATTGCGGTAACTGGTGATTTTTTCAACGCTGTGTTTTGTCATTGGTGGACTGTTTTGCGCCATGGCCCCACAATTATGGCTATTGTTACTGGGTAGATTAATTCAGGGAGTCAGCACCGGGATTGCGATGCCATTATTATTCTTTGTCATCATGCAGCAAATTCCGTTTGAACTGCAAGGTACCTATGCCGGGCTGGGAGGCATGGTAATTGGCCTGGCGCCTTCTTTGGGACCAACATATGGCGGTTTGGTCACGCAGTTTATCAACTGGCGCGTAATTTTTTGGATCGTTTTATCAATCGGTATTATCTTTGGTCTGATCGGCATGGCGAATATTCAACAACTGAGCAAGCCAATCAAGATTAGGTTCCAATTGCTGCAGTACATCTTAGTTGCAGTTGGCTTTATCTGCTTGGAAATGGGGCTAAACAATGCCGGTACCAGTGGTTTTGGCTCTCCCGCTTTTTATGGGAATGTCCTTATAGCCTTGATCGCCCTGATTGCTTTTGGCTACTTGACCTCACATCGCGAGCATCCCTTGGTCAACACCAATGTTTTTGCTGATCCAATCTATCTGCCATGCTTATTGCTGTATTTTATGGTTCAGTTCATTCAAATCGGCATGACGTTCCTTTTGCCAAACTGCGCGCAGTTGACGCTGCATCAGAATTCTTTTGTCGCTGGCCTGATGCTCTTGCTGGGAGCATTGATCTCAGCTGTCCTTTTGCCACTGACTGGCCGCCTGTTGGATCAATCGGGAATCAAAAAGCCCCTAATCTTTGGCACGCTGTTTACTAATCTGGCCGTAATCTTGATGTATGTTTTTAGTGGTCAGCTCTCAATGTGGTCGCTGACGATCTTTTACGCGGTCTATATGGTCGGCTTTGGTTTCTTATTCAATAACGTCATGACATATGGACTGCAGCACTTACAGCCACAGCTGATTGGTGATGGCAACGCCCTGTTCAGTACCCTTCAGCAGTATGCCGGCTCAATCGGCACGGCCTGTGTCTCCACGATTCTGGCAATCACTGCTGCTCAGCTGCCTCATCAAAGTACCGTCGTTCAGACTGCCATTGGGACCAAGTATTCACATGTCTTGTTTATCATTGGCGCCTTAATTATGGACGTTTTGATCATTGATATCTGGAAACAAATTGGTAAGGAAAAGCATTCATTTGAGCTGCTTAACCAAGATAAGCAGCAATTCTGATCGATAGGCAGCCGCAAATGCAAACAGCACTAGACTTAGACATCGAAAGTCTGATCGAGTGCTGTTTTATTTTTGAATAAATTGATGATGAGAGCTTGGTTGGATGCAAGAGACCCTAACAGTTGATTGACACCATAAACCTATGACTATCGTTTCTAAGATGTCTAACGCTCGCAATTATTTATCATGCTTGTTCAAGAGGAGATGCAGACGAGTTCTCAACAGCTGGCAGCTAAAGTCTCTGATTTCATACCGGTAGAGATGCGGCTGCTGTTTAACAATCTTAATTTTAGCAAGAGCCAAATTCTTCAGTAGCTAAATTTTCCAAACCCGTCCAGACAGAACCATGACCGCAAACCAAAAGCGCCACCTCAAGATCCAAGGCTGTTATGACAAGCCTCGTCTGAGATGACGCTTTTATCAATTATCGATTAATTATTATGACGACGAGTCGCCTTATTCACCACTGGCACCATAGTTTTTGAGTACTCGTGCGCTTGGATCGTCAACGTCACAGTTCTCCCATTCCTTGTTTGGCATCCAGAAGTCTTTGATCCATTTTGCTTTTCCCGGGAAATATTCCTCAAAAATATCACGATACATCAATGACTCCTTGGTAAACGGCGTGCAGTATGGATACTTTTCCTTGGCGTTGGCCACGTCTTCATCCGTGTAGCGCGTTTCAGCGTAGTCCTTCAAGTCATCAACCAATGAGTGACCAACCGCATCGCTAAAAGCCGCCTTTTCCCGCATGATGATGTCATCTGGCAAATATCCTTGCCCAGCAAACGCTTGCCGCAACAGATACTTGCCCTTGTGATAGTGGTTCATCTTCAGTTCTGGATCAGTTGACAGCGCGTATTCGACAAAGTCCAGGTCGGCAAATGGTACCCGGCCTTCCAATGAGTTGGAAGAAATGCAGCGGTCCGCCCGCAAAACATCGTACATGTACAGCTCGTGTACCCGCTTCAATGATTCTTTTTGGAATTCTTCTGCGTTGGGAGCAAAGTCCGTGTATTTGTAGCCAAACAGCTCATCAGAACATTCACCGGTCAAAATCACCTTCAAATCAGTGTTTTCATGAATCTTTTTGCAGAGCAGATACATCCCGATTGAAGCCCGAATCGTCGTAATGTCCCAGGTTTCCAGCTGGTAGATGACCTCATGCAAAGCGTTGAGCACGTCTTCGCGCGTCATGATAAATTCGGTATGATCAGTTCCCAGATAATCGGCAACCTCCCGCGCGTACTTGAGGTCGATCGGGTTGCGGTCCATCCCAATTGCAAAGGTCTGAATCGGCTTGCCTAACAGCTTGGTAGCAATCGAGCAGACCAAGGATGAGTCCAAGCCCCCAGACAGCAGGTAGCCAACTGGCGCATCCGAGTTTAGGCGCTTGCGCACGGCTTCGACCAGTTTTTCGCGTAGAGTGCTGGATGCCGTGGCAAAATCATCGGTCCGCATCATCTGAACCGTCGTAGCATCATGGTAGCAGACGAACTTTTCGCCATCATAATAGTAGCCAGGCGGGAAAGGATAGATCTCATCGCAAAGATCCATCAGCACCTTGGCAGTTGAGGCAAACGACATCTTATGCTCGCCTTTGGTATAGCCATAAAACATTGGTCGAATGCCGACTGGATCACGGGCGGCAACTACGCGCTTAGTAGTTTGGTCGTACAAGACAAAGGCAAATTCCGCGTCCAGCATCTTGCACATTGTATCCAGACCATATTTTTTGTAGAGTGGAATCAAAACTTCACAGTCACTGTTGCTGACAAACTCGTACTCGGGAGCTAAGTTCTTTTCTAATGCATAATAGTTGTATATTTCACCGTTGCAAACTAAGATACAGTCATCATTTACAAACGGTTGCATTCCGCGCTCTGACAAGTCCATGATGGCCAGGCGATTAAAGCCAAAGACCTTATCATCCATTGAAATCGTCCGAGTCATATCAGGTCCACGATCGTTCAACTTGGCCAAGGCGTCCGCAAAAGCCTTGGGTGCAAACTCACTGGAACCAGCGGCTAAAAATCCACACATCTCGTTCTCCTCTTTCCTCTTAAAATATTAAATATTAAAATATAGTATATCGCACAGTTCAATTTTAATAAACTTCTAATTTTAAGGATGCCGTGTTTCCCGTAGGTAGGAACTTAATATTTAATTGTTTTTTGACACTCATCATTAAAAATCATTAAGCCCAACGTTACTTTCTTTATTTAATCGATGTAAAAATCGCTTTCATCAAAAATTTATAAATATCCATAATCTCATGGCTGCAGATATCAATTTCGAAAGGCTTGGTCTACTATGATTAAATACCAATATCATTCCCCATTAGGTACCATGACCATGCTAGCAAGTGACAAAGCTTTGCATGGTCTTTGGTTTAACGGCCAAAAACATTTCGGTGCCGGCTTCACGCTGGATGAGATTGCCACTGCGCAAAATTCGATTACTAAACATACGGCTGCCTGGCTTGATCGGTATTTTGCCAAGCAGGCTCCCGACCCGCGTGAGATTCCGCTGGCCTTGGAAACCACGCCTTATCAGCAGCGCATTCTAAATACATTGCTGACGATTCCTATTGGGAGCACCATCACCTATCAAGAACTGGCCCAACAAGCCGCTCCTCATCAAAAAATAGCACCGGGAGCCGCGCGGGCAGTCGGTGGCGCCGTCGCTCATAATCCAATTCTGATTTTGATCCCCTGCCATCGCGTTATTGGCAGCAATGGCAGTCTGACCGGTTATGCTGGCGGTACTGAGCGCAAGCTGGCTCTGTTACGATTAGAGGGTATCGACTTCTGAAACAGAAAAGATCTCACCGACATTCGATGAGATCTTTTTGACTTTAGCTTTAATTTTAGTGGAATTGCATACCGCCATCGACTTCCAGCGTTTGACCAGTAATGTAGTCAGAGTCTGGACCTGCCAGGAAGGCAACAGCATTAGCAACGTCTTCTGGTTCAGACAGACGCTTCAGAGCAATATCTTTAGCAAACGTCTGCATACCCCATTCATCGCTCTTACCGGCATTCTTACCAACTTGGTGAGCAATGTCCATCATCATTGGGGTCTTAACAATCCCAGGAGCGTATGCGTTGACCGTCGTGCCTTCTTCAGCCAGTTCACGTGCCGTAACCTGCGTGATACCACGGATGGCAAACTTGGAGCTGGAGTAAACGGTCAGGTTAGGGTTACCAACGACACCGGCTTGTGAGGTAGCGTTGATGATCTTACCTGGGTGACCAAGCTTCTTGAAGGCAGCATGGGCAGCCTGAACGCCCCAGATCGTACCACCAACGTTGATGCTGTAAACATTTTGCAGATCTTCTGGCGTTACCGTGTCAATTGGCGTCGTTGGTGCAACACCGGCATTGTTAACCATCACGTTGAAGTCGCCATAATGTTCAACGGCTTGGTCAACGGCTGCAAAAACTTCATCACGCTTGGAAACGTCAGCCGTAACAGCGAAAGCTTCACCACCGTTTGCCTTGATGCCTTCAACTACCTTTTGTAGTGCGTCCATGTGACGAGCAACTACAACAACTGAGAAACCATCCTTGGCCAAACGTTCAGCGATTGCCTTACCAATCCCTTGACCTGCACCGGTAACTAATGCAACTTTTGCCATAATTGATTGCCTCCTAAAGATTGTGAATTTACTATCAAACTGTTGTGATTATTCTAAACTAACTCCGCTAAAAAGTAAATTAATTTTGCTAATGGCAGATTGTAAAATTTAAGTTGAACATTTAAGTGGACAGAAAAACCCATAAAGGTCTTTAATGGTGTTGCTAAAC
>NZ_CANCWQ010000018.1:0-28296 GCF_947381555.1 Limosilactobacillus pulli | reverse complement strand
TTAGATTTATATGGTCAATATCCAGTAAGTTGGTTAATTACACCTACAGAAACCGCTGAAGGAGTAGTTCAAGTGTTTGAGCAAGCACGGATGAAGGAAGGAGAACTAGCTCCGTTAATTCATACTGATCGTGGTGCGGCGTATACTTCCAAAGCATTTAATCAGTATTTAGTAGTTAATGATGCCCAACACAGTTATTCAGCACCAGGGACACCGGCTGACAATGCCGTAATGGAACATTGGTGGGCAGATTTTAAGGCTATTTGGATCGCACACCTGTCTAAAGCACAAACATTATTAGAACTAGAAGGACAAGTTAGAGAAGGAATTACCTATTTCACTGAGAAATTTATCTCAGCGAAGAGAAATGACCTTACCGCAGCGGAATACCGTTTTGGCAAGACCAACTAATTTTTATTATTTAATGTGTAAACTTGACAGGGCACAGTACCATTTCCGGCTCAACTATTTTTTAATTATGCCCAGCCTCTTCCTGCCCAAGTTTTAATTGAAAGTTCTTCCACCACCTCAACGTCTGCCAGCGCGGTACCAATGACGCCAAGTGCGCCTGCGGCATCTGCCAGCTCGGCTAAGAAGTCATTTGTTTTCGGTTTGCTGCCACAGACTGGTCAAGCCAAATCACTGCTCTGGATTCTGCTTGGGGTTGTGATTGTGGCTGGGGTAGCAATCAAGCTGTATCTAGATAAGAAGAAAAAATAATCGCTGCGACGGATCGATCAGTCAATTGATTGATGTTCAAAGCAGGCGCGGCTCTCAAATGCGGGTCGCATTTTTATTTTGCAAGGCCTCGATTCTGTTTTCTGTGCAAAATTCGCTCAAATTGCACCGAAAAATAAATTATAGACTATAAAACCAGATCACGGCTTGAATAGCGATCGGTATACCGCGACAACAAATATACCGATAAGCTGGCTGATAACTATGACTTTATGCCAAAGGTCGTCGCGCTTGATGATGCTCAACGAATTATTGACATCATTAACGAAACGGCGCAAAAATACGGTCAATACTATCAGCAGTACGATGCCTGGAACCATGAGGCAGATAATCTGACGCATCGGCCGGGACCCCCTTGGAGCATCGCGCATGCAAAAGGGCAAAACACCTTGTTGAGCGATGATGATATTTTGAATTACCACGTGCTGGAACGACTGTAATTTAAACATTTCTAAAGCCCGCGTCTGATGCGAGCTTTTTTCTTTTAGGCTCGTTATAATAAAAGAAGCTAAATTACGAAAAAATGAGGAGTACGGCTTATGAAAATTTTGATTGTTGATGACGATAAAGACATCGTTCAATTATTAGAAATCTATGTCCGCAATGAAGGATATGAGCCAATTACTGCCTACAACGGCAAAGAAGCCCTAACCAAATTAAACACCAACCCAGATATTAGCCTGGTAATCCTAGACATCATGATGCCAGAAATGGACGGGATGGAAGTTATCAAGCAGGTGCGCAAGGATTCATCAATTCCAATTTTGGTGGTTTCGGCCAAGACAACGGACATGGATAAGATTCAAGGCTTGATCACGGGGGCCGATGATTATGTCACCAAGCCTTTCAATCCCCTGGAGGTCATGGCCCGTGTCAAGTCCCTGCTGCGGCGGAGTAAAGGCGATCTGACCAACGATGAGCCGGATGTCTTGAACGTTGGTCCGTTGGTGATTAACAAGGATTCCCACGAGGTCAAGACGCTCAAGGGTGATACGATTCAGCTGACGGCGCTGGAATTTGGAATTTTGTACCTGCTGGCCAGTCATCCTAACCGTGTTTTCAGTGCGGATGATATTTTTGAACGAGTTTGGCAGCAAGAGTCCGTGGTTTCGGCAAAGACGGTCATGGTTCACGTCAGCCACCTGCGTGATAAGATCGAAGCCGCTACCGGTGGCGAAAAGGTCATTGAAACGGTATGGGGCGTTGGCTACAAGGTTGAAAGCCACTAGTTTTGATTTGATAGATGAGGTCCGGCGCTCAGATAAATGGGCATTGGGCCTTTTATCATGTTTGGTAGGCAGGCTCGCGGTATTTACGTGGGCGGTTAGGGGGTAAAGTTTGAAATTAACTACGCGTGAAAAGAGCTCGCTATTTTTTGAGGGCGTCTCGACGGTGATTTTGCTAGCGATGATCAATCTGGCCATCATCGTGATTCTGCAATGGATCGTGCGGCATAATCCCGGCGTCAACAGCGGGATCTTCATCATTAAACAATCCTTGGCGTTTGGCCCGATGGAGATTCGTATCTGGAGCTATCAGCGTATCGTGATCGGCATCATGTTGGTAATCGATGTCTGGGTTCTCTGGTGGCGCTTGATGCGGCGCTATCGGCAGTACCAAATGGACCACATTATCAGAGAACTGCATTACATCGCGCAGGGACATCTGGATCACCGCATTCCCTTTAAGCTCAATGGTTCGCTGCAGGACGTCATTACCAGCGTTAATACGTTGGTTGACAGCGTCGTTCAGTCAATGGACGATGAGCGGCAGGTAGAAAAGTCCAAAGATGAGCTGATCACCAACGTCAGCCACGACCTGCGCACGCCGCTGACCAGCATTATTGGCTACCTGGGTTTAATCGAAAACAAACAGTATCACAGTGAGCAAGACATTTTGCAATACAACCACATCGCCTACGAAAAAGCCGTGCAGATGAAGGGGATGGTCGATGATCTGTTTGAATTTACCAAGGTACAGCAGCATGGCGCTCCACTTAATTTTATGAAAGTCGATCTGGATCCGCTGCTAGAACAGGTCAGTGCCAGTTTTGAGCTGGAAGCCGAAAAAAAAGGAATTGAGATTTCCACGCACGTTGATCCTAAACCGTTAATGATTGAAGCTGATCCGGAAAAACTGGGGCGGGTCTTCAGCAATCTGGTGGCAAATGCATTGAAGTATGGTCATGGGGCCACCTGGATCAAACTTTCGGCCGCGCGCTACCATGACATGATCATCGTGAAGGTTGCCAATAACGGGGAGCCGATTCCGCAAAAGTCGCTGAAGCACGTCTTTGACCGGTTCTACCGCGTTGAGTCATCGCGCTCTAAAGCGACTGGCGGGACTGGGCTGGGCCTGGCAATTGTCAAGGGTGTCGTGGACCGGCACCATGGTCAGGTCTCGGTAGCCTCTGATGAAAAGGAAACCGCCTTTACCGTGGTGCTGCCAGCCAGTCAAACCGCGCCATCAGAAGCAGCGGTCAATGGGGACTCTGCCAAAGCGCAGCCAGCCGAATAGCATTGTGACTACTGGCTGTAAAATGCCGGCAGTTGAGTGATTATTGATAGCTGAGTCAGTTAAGATCGGCCATGGCTCCGGTCAGCTGAAATTAACTGACTGGCGCCCAGCGAATTTGGTGCCATAAATCAATGCAGGATCGGGCTGCCGGTGCTGCATTTTTTGAGTCGGCAGCATTGTATGCATGGGCTGATCATGATAATGCTGCATATGAACAGTTGTACTGGCAGCTTGCCCTTGCTTAACGATCAGCAAAAACCGAACTAAATCGGGCTATTCTGGTATTCTTTAAAATTTAAATATGTTAGACTGGAATTGCATCGTGTTCAAAGGAATACGAGATAAAAGATGAAAAACAATTAAATTAAATGCTGGGGGATATACTTTTTGGCTAAAGCACAGCAAATCAATCCAGAAGGTGCCAGATGGCTGCAGGTATTGGGCGTTTCAATGCCGCTTTGCCTGAGTTACGTGCCAATTGGCGTTGCCTGTGGGATTTTGTTACACGCCGCGGGGATGAACTTCCTGCTGACGTTTCTTGTTTCGGTGATGGTTTTCTCCGGTGGGGCTCAATTCATCTTGGCTTCACTGTTGATGCTTGATGCACCCATCTCCTCAATCTTTATGACGCTGTTTTTCTTGGAACTTCGCTATGCATTGCTGGGATCAAGTCTTTCCAAGTATATGCAAAACGAGTCGCAGCGCTTCGTCTGGCTGTTTTCTGTTTCGATGAACGATGAAAACTATGCCGTCAACTATCTGAAATTCGCGACCGACAAAAACTGGACGCCAAAAGACGCCTTAATGGTTGAGCATTACTCGCTTTTATCATGGGCAGGGGGCAATATGGTCGGCGGCCTGATCGGCAGTGCCGTGCACATCGATCTGGAAATCGTTGACTTTGCCTTGACGGCGCTGTTCTTATACATGATCGTGATGCAGGTGCGCAATCACCTGTCATTGTTGATCAGTCTGGTTTCTGCGGTACTGGCAGTCATCTTCTTGAGTCTGACCAAGAGCACGCTGGGAATCATCATCGCGACTTTGATTGCTTCGTTTATTGGTTTCATGATCGAAAATACGGTTCGCCAACGTTCTGATCATCCCGATGATGCCTGGATCATGCGCAAACTGTTCCGACCGGCTTCATCGCGTGATACGATCAGCGACCGCCAAGAAAAGGACCGAGAAGCTGAGGTTGAGGCTGAGTTAAAGGCCGAATTAAAAGACCGTCTGAAAAAAGATGCAGCAGAGTCCGATCCTGTCAAAAAAGATGCCGATCAGGATGCTACGAATGAAAATTCCGAATCCGAGACGGCAGCTGCTAAGCAGGAAAGCAAGAAATCGAGTGGAGATAAATAGATATGGATTTATTAACTGGTATGCCGGTGCTGTCGTTGGTACCCAGTCATCATAACCTGACCTATCATTTGATCGTCATCGTTATTGCTGCCATTGCGGCATTCATTCCGCGCTACTTCCCAATGCGTTTCTTTACCAACCGTAAGATTCCATTGTGGTTCAACGAATGGATGAAGTACGTGCCGGTCAGTCTGTTTACGGCATTGGTTGTTAAGTCGATCTTTATGAGCAAGACCTACACCTTTGTGCCATTTGGCCATGTCAGTCAGATTCTGGCTGCCGTTATCGTAATGATCGTTGCCTACTTTACGCGTTCCATGGCCGTTTCCGTAATTGGCGGTCTGGCTGCGGTCTGGTTGATCTCTTTGGTAATTTAAAATATTTGCGAATAATTGAAGCGTCATTTTCAAGCGTATGATGGCTGGGTTCTGAGGCCAATCATCATGGGCTGCCTTGCGTCGGAACTGTCCGCGCCGGCTGAAAATGGCGCTTTTTCATTTTGCGTTAAGCTAGCTGGGGCGATTCATCTTATAATTAAGCCAAGTATTGATAAAACGAGGGGAGCAATTTGATGAAAAAAGCATATTTGATTCATGGGACCTCCACCCGCGATGATGACTGGTTCCCATGGCTGGAAAAAGCGGCACGACCGGAAATTGAGCTGGATCGACTCTGGCTGCCTGATCCGTTTGCCCCGCAACCGGCAGCGTGGAATCAAGCGGTTGACGATCAAATCAAAACCGAAGATGGCATTACGCTGGTAGCGCATAGTCTGGGCTGCATAACGGCAGTACACTGGCTGGCGCGGCATAACGTTAAGAACGTGGGCCTGATGTTGGTAGGGGCGTTTGATCAGCCGCTGCCAGACTACGCGGGTTTAGATGAATTCATGCAGGGCGGGGTTGACTATCACCAAGTGCGGCCCAAAATCAGCCGGGCGACCGTGATCACAGCGCAAAACGATCCCATTGCGCCATATCAGTTTGGTGTAGCCATGGCCAATCGATTGGGTGCCAAATTGATCGTACGTCCAGATGGTGGGCATTTCTTAACTAGCGATGGCTTTACGGAATTTCCGCTAGCATTGACGGAGCTAAAACGCGTTGCCGGCGTTGACTGACTTGGTGGCCATTGCGACTAGCATTGACATTAGATTTATCGCTAGCTTTATCTTCAAAATAAAAAGATCCGCCATACTGAAAACGTGACAGATCTTTTTATTTATTGCTGATTGCTCATGTAGTCGCGCGTCATTGGCAGGTTCTTGCCGGATGCACCCTTGGTAATCAAGAATTGCATGACGTCGATGTTGCCCGATTCAAATGAGGCCGCGCATGCTTGCAGGTACAGATCCCACATGCGTGTAAACCGTTCGCCCATCATATCTTGAATGTGAGCGCGATGGGCATTGAAGTTCATGTCCCAGATTTCAAGCGTTCGCTGATAGTGACGCCGCAGCATCTCGATATCAGCGATCTGCAAGTTGTTTTCAACGATATGACCAACCATTTCCTGCAAGCCTGGTACATAGCCGCCAGGGAAGATATACTTATTGATCCAGCCGTTGTAGGCCCCGCCCTGCTGCCGAGTGATGCCGTGAATCAGCGCTACGCCATCATTGGTCAGATAGCGAGCGATATCTTTAAAGTATAGACCCAGGTTTTCTTTACCGACGTGTTCGAACATCCCCACGGAAACGATGTAGTCCCATTGCCGATCGCCCAGTTCACGATAGTCCATCAATAAGACCTCGGCGACGTCCTGCAGGTGTTCTTCTTCAATCTTATTTTGCACCAGGCGATACTGTTCCTTGCTCAGCGTAACGCCGGTAACTTTCAGCCCATATTCGCGCGCGGCCGTCAGCATCAAGGTGCCCCAGCCGCAGCCGATGTCGAGCAGCTTTTTGCCAGGCTGTGGGTGCAGCTTGTTGATGATGTGGTGGACCTTGGCAATTTGCGCGGCCGTCAGATCGTCATGGTTGCCGTTGGTAAAGTAAGCGCATGAATAGGTCAGCGTGTCGTCCAGCCATAGCTTATAGAAATCGTTGCCGACGTCATAATGGCTCTGGACGTCACTGGCGCTTTCCTTTTCACCATGACTCTGTTTGGGCAGTATTCGGTGGAACTTGCTGTTGCGCATAAAGCTGTCTTTGCTTTCGTAGGCCGCTTCAATGACTTTTTGAATGCTGCCGTCAATTTCAATTTTCTTATCCATGAAGGCCTCGCCCAAAGCGATTGAAGCGTTTTTGGTCAGGTCGCGCACTGGAATCTTCTCGTTGAACCGGATCGTTGCTTGCGGCTCGCCATTGCCGTAGACTACCGAGGAGCCATCCCAGAAAACGATTTTAACGGGGATGGTAAATGAGCGACTCAGCAAGACTTTATAAAACGTCTTTTCCAACATGAAAATTTCCTTCTTTCCAATCCGTATGCACGTTATTATACACCTCGCAGTAAAATTAGGCGGAATTTGAGTCATGACATGCTATACTTAGGCTAAATTGTCTAAAAATAGGAGGGATTGGATGGTCAATGCATGGCATCGATTCATCGATAACGTACCATTAAGGCGGTTTGTGGTGTTGGCACTGTTGATCTGGGTGCTCTATTTGGTGCGGGGAATGCTGAGCGCGATCCTGCTGACGTTTATCTTTACATACATTGTAGTGCATTGGGTTCGCTTCGTGCAGCGCTGGCTTCCCAAACTGCCCTCGCTGCTGGTAGTCTTGGTAACCTATGCCGTTTTGATCGCGGCGGTTTATTTTGCGGTGACCAAATACCTGCCGTTGCTGATCACGCAGATTATCAAGATGGTTAACTCAGTCTTGAAATTCTATCAGTCGCAGGACGGTTCTTGGCTGATCAAACAGCTCAATCATTACATTAGTGCCAAAACCGTAACGGCCCAGGTCAAGCATGGCATCAACCTGGCCTTTTCGACTTTGACCAGTTTGACGAAGATGGCAGTGACTTTCTTTATGTCATTTATTCTGAGTTTCTTTTATACGATTGAGCTCAAGCAGATGTATTCGTTCAGCCGATTGTTTTTGACTAGTGATCTGTTCAGCTGGCTGTTTGAGGATATCTACTTTTTTGGCAAGAAGTTCGTCAATACGTTCGGCGTGGTCTTAGAGGCCCAGTTCTTCATCGCACTTTGCAATACGGCGCTGACGACGATCTGTTTGATGTTTATGCATATGCCGCAGATTCTGGCATTGGCTTTGATGGTATTTGTTTTCAGTCTAGTGCCGGTTGCTGGGGTGATCATTTCTTTGATTCCGCTGAGCATGGTTGGCTACTCGGTTGGCGGCATTCGTGATGTGATCTACATCATCATTATGATTATTGCAATTCATGCGTTGGAGTCGTACGTCTTGAATCCCAAGTTTATGTCCAGTCGCACGGAACTGCCGATCTTTTATACGTTCGTAGTGCTGATGGTCAGTGAAAAGCTGTTTGGTACCTGGGGCTTGATCGTCGGCGTGCCGATCTTTACTTTCCTGCTTGATATTATGGGCGTAAAGTCGATTGGCGACCAAAAACAAAGTGAATAAATGTTTTAGCAACGTTTCATATATCTGCTATGAAAAACAGCATTTAATAGGTTTTGGAAAAGTCAGCAGCGGTTAAGGTCGAGGCTGGCTTTTTTATGCTTAGCGTGTTTGACAATGTTATTGAAGATCGAGAAGTTTTGGATCGGGGGTTGGCTTTTTGATTACACTTAATTTGCCTGGTTTTTGTTGTTGGTCATCAAAAAACGCCCTTTTCAAATTGTTAATTAAGACAAAGGTCAACCACCATTGACTTTAGTCGATGATAGTTGACTTATGTATTACAATAGTAGAAAAGTTCCATTCAAACAGGATGGAGCTTTTTTTATAATATTGACAATTTACGGTTTATACCTCATAATAAAGCCGTTGTTGTTATAAATGTACTTAAATTAAAGTCTATTTAACTTTATATAAGTTATAATGTTCGCTTTTGTGAAACGGAGGAACCGCATCTATGACTGATCTAGAAATTGCCAATGCTGCCGAAATGGAACCTATTACCAAGATTGCTGAAAAGCTGGGCTTAAGTGCCGATGAGATCGAACCATATGGCAAGTACAAGGCCAAAATCGATCTGCCGGTCAAAGAAGCCCCTAACAAAAAGCACAAGCTGATTCTGGTGACTTCAATCAACCCAACCCCGGCTGGTGAAGGTAAGTCAACGGTTCTGGTTGGCCTGGGGGATGCCCTGAACCTGCTTGGTCACCAAACCGTAATTGCAATGCGTGAACCATCCATGGGGCCTGTTTTTGGCATCAAGGGTGGTGCAACTGGTGGTGGCTACAGCCAAGTCGTACCAATGGAAGACATCAACCTGCACTTTACGGGGGACCTGCATGCTTTGACCAGCGCCAACAACACGCTGGCTGCTCTGATCGACAACTACATCATGCGGGACAACGAACTGAATCTGGACCCACGCCGCATTATCTGGAAGCGGGTGGCTGACGTTAACGACCGGGTGCTGCGGCACGTGGTAACCGGTCTGGGCGGCGTAATGCAAGGGGTACCGCGTGAAACCGGCTTTGACATTACGGCGGCTTCTGAATTGATGGCAATCCTTTGTCTTTCTAAGGATCTGGCTGATTTGAAGCAGCGGATTTCCAAGATCGTAGTGGGCTACACCTACGACCAAAAGCCAGTTACGGTTGGCGAGCTTGGCTTTAGCGATGCCATTACGATTCTGCTTAAGGATGCCTTAAAACCAAACCTGGTTCAGACGCTGGCTCACACGCCGGCCATCGTTCATGGGGGCCCATTTGCCAACATCGCCCATGGCTGCAACTCAGTGCTGGCTACCAAGACGGCTCTGCAGCTGGCGGACTACACGGTTACGGAAGCTGGCTTCGGTGCTGACCTGGGGGCTGAAAAGTTCCTGGACATCAAGCGGCCAGTGCTGGGCAAGACGCCAGACGCGCTGGTAATCGTGGCTACGGTACGGGCACTGGAATACAATGGTGGCGCAGCACTTGCCGATCTTAAGGAAGAACAGCTGCCAGCGCTTAAGAAGGGCCTGGCCAACTTGAACCGTCACATCAAGAACATGCAGCGCTATGGCCTGCCTGTCGTTGTTGCGATCAACCACTTTACTTTTGACACTGAAGCCGAAATCAAGACGATTGAAGACAATTGCCATGAACTAGGGGTTAACGTGGTTTTGGCCGATGCCTGGGCTAAAGGCGGTGAAGGTACGGTTGACCTGGCTAAGGAAGTTGTCAAACTGGCTGATCAGCCAAGCGATTTCCACGAGCTCTACGATGTTGAAGACGACTCGATTGAAGACAAGGTCAACACGATTGCCAAGACCATCTACGGTGCCAAGGATGTTGAATTCTCCAAGAAGGCCCAAAAGCAGCTCAAGAAGTTCCATGAAATGGGCTGGGAAAACATGCCGGTCTGCATTGCTAAGACGCAGTACTCATTTACCGATGATCAAACGGAACTGGGTGCGCCAACCGACTTTACGTTCCATATTCGTGAATTCGTTCCTAAGCTGGGCGCGGGCTTTGTCGTAGCTCTGTCCGGCAGCGTGATGACGATGCCTGGTCTGGGTAAGAAGCCAGCTGCCGTTAACATGCATATTGACGGTGAAGGCAACATTACTGGTTTATTCTAAGATCACTAAAGAAAAGGGCGCGGCGGGCGCTCTTTTTTGTGTTGGAGCTATTGTATTAAAGACGAACATTATAATTATCTTATTTATTCCGGTTCGTGAAAAATCTTGTTTTTGCTGAAAAGTTTTGCTATGCTAGAGACAGTTTTTAGGAGGTGCCATTGTGAGCAGTGAAATCAGCGTGGTCATGGGCAGTAAGTCCGATTGGCCAACAGTTAAGCAAGCATGTGATATTTTGGATCAGTTTGGCGTCAAGTACGATAAGCAGGTTATCTCAGCGCACCGGATGCCAAATGAAATGTTCGATTTTGCCCAGCACGCGGCAGAAAATGGCGTTAAGGTTATTATTGCCTGTGCAGGCGGGGCCGCTCATCTGCCAGGGATGATTGCTGCCAACACGCCATTGCCGGTGATTGGGATTCCGGGGCAGACCAAGGCGTTAGGCGGCATGGACTCGCTGCTTTCCATCGTGCAGATGCCAGCAGGAATTCCGGTCGCCACTACGGCAATCGGTAATGCTGGGGCTAAGAACGCTGCCTTATTGGCCATTCAGATTTTAGGCATCAATGACCAAGCCCTGCAAGACAAGATTGTGGCTTTCCGTAAAGAAATGCATGACAAGGCGGTGGCCAGCAATGCCGAACTTGACTAAGCATCCAGAAGCCTATATTGAACAGGGCAAGACGATCGGGATTATTGGTGGTGGTCAGCTGGGTCAGATGATGGCTTTTTCTGCTAAGGCAGCCGGGATGAAGGTTATTATTTTGGATCCGACGCCACAATGTCCTGCCGCCCAGGCTGCTGATGATCAAATTGTGGCGCCTTATGCTGACGTGGCGGCAATCAAAGAACTGGCACGGCGAGCTGACGTTTTGACCTATGAGTTTGAAAACGTTGATCTGCAGGCCTTAAGAGACGTTGCTGATCAAGTTGCCATTCCTCAGGGAACCAATCTCTTATACACGACCAAGAATCGGATTCGCGAAAAGACGTTTTTGCGCGACGCAGGCCTGCAGACGGCACCATTTGCGACGGTTAAGAATCGTGCTGATCTGAACGCGGCCGTGGAAAAACTTGGCTATCCCTGTGTCTTAAAGACTTGCGAAGGTGGGTATGATGGTCATGGCCAAATGGTTTTAAAGAGTGCGCAAGACCTGAATGACCCGATTACTGAAGAAGTACTGCAGTATGGCGATGACATTCTGGAAGGCTGGGTACCATTTAAGATGGAATGCTCAGTTATGGTAGCGCGCAATACGGATGGCGACATTACCGTCTTTCCTGTCAGTGAAAACATTCATGCTCATGAAATTCTGCACTTGAGCATCGTGCCAGCCCGCATGCCGATTGAATGGCAGCAACGTGCTCAGCAGATGGCTGAAAAGATTGCCACGGCCATTGATCTAAAAGGCATCTTGGGTGTTGAGATGTTTGTCGGTGCCGATGGACAGCTCTATGTCAACGAACTGGCCCCACGACCACATAATTCCGGTCACTATACGATCGAGGCCTGCAACTTTTCACAGTTTGCGGTGCACAATCGCGCGATCTGCAACTGGCCGTTGCCTAAGATCAAGCTGCTGAGTCCAGTCGTAATGGTCAACGTTTTAGGTCAGCACGTAGCTGGCACGCGCCGTTTGATTCATGAATATCCGCAATGGCATTTTCATGACTATGGCAAGGCTGAGATTCGGCATAACCGGAAGATGGGCCATGTCACGATTTTGACCGATGATATTGAAGAAACCTTGAAGCAAATTAAAGATTCCCATGTTTGGGACGATGAATAGGAGAAAAGATTAATGATTGATCGTTATACCCGTCCAGAAATGAAGAAGCTGTGGAGCGATGAAACCCGCTATCAATGTTGGCTGGCCGTAGAAATTGCGGCTGACGAAGCCTGGAGCAAGCTGGGCAAGATTCCAGCAGAAGACGTTGAAAAAATTAAGCAAAACGCCAAATTCACCGTGGAAGGCATTCAAGAAATCGAAGCCGTCACGCACCATGACGTGATCGCCTTTACGCGTGACGTTTCCAAGTCGCTGGGCCCAGAACGCAAGTGGGTACACTATGGTCTGACCAGTACTGACGTCGTTGATACGGCTCAAGGCTACCAGCTTAAGCAGGTCAATGAGATTCTGCGTCAAGACATCAAGAACTTTATGGAAATCCTGAAAAAGATGGCCAATGAATACAAGTACACGGTCTGCATGGGGCGGACGCACGGGATTCACGCTGAGCCAACGACTTTTGGCCTCAAGGTTGCCCGCTGGTATTCTGAAATGAAGCGCGACTACGAACGTTTCGAACACGCGGCCGCTGGTGTTGAAGCCGGTAAGATCTCTGGGGCCGTGGGAACGTTTGCTGAAGTTGACCCACGCGTTGAACAATACGTCTGCGAAAAACTGGGACTGCGTGCGCAAGAAGTTTCCAGCCAAGTGCTGCCACGTGATCTGCATGCTGAATACATCGCTGCTTTAGCTTTGATTGGGACCAGTCTAGAAGAAATGGCTACCGAGGTTCGTTCGCTGCAGCGGACGGAAATCCATGAAGTTGAAGAACACTTTGCCAAGGGTCAAAAGGGTTCTTCAGCAATGCCGCACAAGCGCAACCCGATCGGCTCCGAAAATATCTGCGGCTGTGCGCGGGTATTGCGCGGTCATGTCGTTACGGCTTATGAAAACGTGGCACTGTGGCATGAACGCGACATTTCTCACTCCAGCGCTGAACGAATGATTCTGCCAGACACGACGGCGCTTTTGGACTACATGCTGCACCGTTTTGGCCGGATCCTGGCAAATCTGGACGTCTTTCCTGAAACCATGAAGAAGAACATGGATAAGACGCTGGGCTTGATCTACTCTGGCCGAGTTCTGCTCAAGCTGGTTAAGTCTGGCATGACGCGGGAAAATGCCTACGATCTGATTCAGCCATACACGGCTAAGTGCTGGGCCGAACAAGTGCCATTCCGGCCACTGCTGGAAGCTGACCCAACGATTCAAAAGCAACTGACCAAAAAAGACCTGGATGATGCCTTTGACTACCACTGGCATCTGCGTCATGTTGACGACATCTTCAGGCGGGTTGGCCTAGACGATTAATCATCATTAAACTAAAAAAGCATCGATCAAACGGGTCGATGCTTTTTGTTTGCTTTTCAACAGTCAAAACACGAACAATTTAATTAAAATGGCGATTTAGTTAAACGTTAAACTTATAAAAACCATTATTTTATGATTATAAAACGAAAAAGGTTCGGCTATACGCTTGACGATTTTTAAAAATATGCGTACGATAATAGCAGGATTTAACGAACAATTTTGCGTTAACCAATTCATCAATTCGTTTTTAGCCTATAAGGAGGGCAATCAAAAATGGAAAAGCTGTTATATACCGGCAAAGCAAAGCAAATGTGGCAAACCGAAGATCCTGACGTTTTACGGGTAGTTTACATGGATCAGGCAACGATGCTTAATGGTAAGCGTAAGGACCACTTTGACGGAAAGGGTGAAGCAGCCAACGACATTTCGACGCTGGTTTTTGAATACCTGATTAAAAACGGCATTCCAACCCATTTCATCAAGCGCCTTTCGGAAAAGGAAGAATTGGTTAAGAAGTGTCACATGTTCCCGCTAGAATTCGTTACGCGCAACGTCTGCGCTGGTCACTTTGCCTCCCGCTTCGGTTTAGAGGATGGCATGACGCTGGATGAACCAGTTGAAGAAACGTTCTACAAGAGTGATGCCTTGGATGACCCATTCGCCAATGAATCTGACGCGGTTGCCATTAAGGCCTGCACGCATGAAGAATACCAACAATGCTGGGAACTGGCACGGCGTTGCAACAAGCTTTTGACGCCCCTGTTTAAGAAGGCTGGCATGAAGCTGGTTGACTTCAAGCTGGAATTCGGTAAGCTTTCAGACGGCTCATTGGTACTGGCTGATGAATTTTCGCCTGACAACTGCCGTCTGTGGGATATCAAGACCAACGCTCACATGGATAAAGACGTATTCCGCAAGAACCTGGCTGATCTGACTACGACCTATGATGAAGTTTACGCACGCCTGCAAGAAGCCGTTAAGGAGGACTAATCAAATGACTACCGTTCGTATTTACGTTACCTACAAGCAATCTGTTTTTGATCCCCAAGCCGAATCTGTTTTAAATGCCATCCACCAGTTGGGGCATGAAGAAGTTAAGGATCTGACGGTTGGCAAGTTCTTTGATCTGCAGGTTGAAGGCGATCAGGCAGCCGTTGAAAACACGGTTAAGGAAGTGGCTGAATCACTGCTGGTCAACTTCAACATCGAAACGTACAAGTTTGAAGTGCTGGAGGCGAAATAAATGAAGATTGCGGTCATTCAATTCCCAGGCTCGAATTGTGATATCGATCTGTACTCGGCACTGCACGATGTCTGCAATGCTGATGTCGAATACGTTTCACACAAGGCCACGAGTCTGGATGGCTTTGATGCGGTTATGCTGCCAGGGGGCTTTTCCTATGGCGACTATCTGCGAGCCGGCGCAATTGCTCGGTTCGCCAACGTTATGCCGGCCGTCATCAAGCTCGCTAATGAAGGCAAGCCGGTCTTCGGTACCTGCAATGGTTTCCAGATCTTAACGGAAGCCGGTCTTTTGCCTGGTGCATTGAAGAAAAACGACAGTCAAAAGTTCGTCTGTGAAACGGTGCCTTTGGAAGTCGTTAACAACGATACGCTTTTTACCACGCAGTACCAGGCTCACGAACGCATTGCCCTGCCAATCGCGCACGGTGAAGGCAGCTACTACGCGGATGAAAAAACCTTGGATGAGCTGGAAGCCAATCATCAAGTCGTGTTCCGCTATGTAAGTGAAAACCCCAATGGCTCTTTGCGCAACATTGCTGGGATCGTCAACAAGCGCGGCAACGTATTGGGCATGATGCCCCACCCAGAGCGGGCCGTAGAAGCACTGCTGGGTTCGACGGACGGTTTGCGACTGTTCAAGTCTTTATTGGAAAACGGTACGGTTAAGACGGAGGCATAATTAGAATGAAGCAAGCAATGACCCCTGAAGAAATTAAGGAAAAGAAACCATATCTCGACTGGAGTCTGTCCGAAAAAGAATATGACTACATCAGTGAAAAGCTGCTGCACCGTTTGCCAAACTACACGGAAACGGGCCTTTATTCGGCAATGTGGTCGGAACACTGCTCCTACAAAAAGTCCAAGCCAGTGCTGCGTCTGTTCCCCAACAAAAATGATCGCGTTTTGCAAGGCCCTGGCGAAGGTGCTGGTGTCGTTGACATTGATGATGGTCAGGCAGTCGTTTTCAAGGCCGAAAGTCACAACCACCCATCAACGGTTGAGCCATACCAGGGCGCGGCTACTGGGGTCGGCGGGATTCTGCGTGACATCTTCAGTATGGGCGCGCGCCCAATCGCTTCTTTAGACTCGCTGCACTTTGGCGAATTAAGCGATGCCGAGACGCGGATGAAGGTTGATGGCGTTGTGCGCGGGATTGGCGATTACGGCAACTGCATGGGCATTCCAACCGTTGCGGGTGAAACGACCTTTGATCCTTGCTACAAGGGTAATCTGTTGGTCAATGCCATGAGCGTAGGGCTGATGGACCAAAAGAACCAGCAGGAAGGGAATGCCTCTGGGGTTGGCAATGCCGTGATGTACGTTGGGGCCAAGACTGGTCGTGACGGGATTCACGGGGCCACGTTTGCCTCCGCTGACTTTGGCTCTGGCAACGAGTCACAGCACTCGGCCGTTCAAGTCGGCGACCCATTCATGGAAAAACTGCTGATGGAAGCCTGCCTGGAACTGATTCAAGATCATGCGGAATGGCTGGTCGGCATCCAAGACATGGGTGCGGCTGGGATTGTTTCTTCCAGTGCCGAAATGGCCTCTGAAGGTAACTCAGGGATGGACCTGGATCTTGATTTGGTACCGCAGCGCGAACCAGGCATGTCAGCTTATGAGATCATGCTGAGCGAGTCTCAGGAACGGATGCTTTTGTGTGTTAAGAAGGGTCATGAAGAAGACGTTAAAAAGATCTTTGACTACTATGATCTGGAAGTCGTAACGATTGGCCGGATCACGGAAGGTCACCAATACGTGCTGCATCATGATGGTCAGGTTGTCTGTGATATTCCGGTTTCAACGTTGACGGATGACGTTTTGGAAGTTGAATCTGAAGAACGAAAGCCACAGCGCTTAATCGATGCTGAAAAACAGGCCAACTGGACGCCAGTAATCGATGACGTGGCTGAAGTCTACAAGAAATTACTGACGCAGCCAACGATTGTCGACAAGTCTTGGATCACGCGTCAATACGACTCACAGGTGCGGACGTCAACGGTGGTTGGTCCTGGTTCTGATGCCGGTGTTATTCGCGTGCGCGGCACCAAGAAGGCTCTTTCAATGACGACGGATGGCAACGGTCGCCTGGTTTACTTAAACCCATACGTCGGTGGTAAGATTGCATTGGTTGAAGCAGCCTCCAACATCATTGCTTCTGGCGCTTTGCCATTAGCCATTACGGACTGTCTGAACTACGGTGACCCAACCGATCCCGAAATCTTCTGGGAACTGCACCATTCAATCGAAGGGATGGCTGAAGCCTGCCGCGTCTTTGATACGCCAGTTATTTCCGGTAACGTATCGCTTTACAATGAAAACAACGGCTCGGCCATTTACCCAACGCCAATGGTCGGCATGGTGGGCCTGATTAAGGATGCCAAGTATGTTATCCCATCCCGTGTGCAACATGCTGGCGACAAGCTGTACCTGGTCGGCAAGACTGGCGATGACTATGCCGGTTCCGAACTGCAGAAGATGATAACGGGTGATATTGCCGGGACGCTGGCTGACTTTGATCTGGAGCACGTTCATGACTATCTGAGCCGCCTATTGAAGGCTGAACAAAGCGGCCTGGTAGCCAGTGCTCATGATTTGAGTGAAGGTGGTTTGGCCGTGGCGGCTGCTGAAACGGTCTTTAAAACGGAGCTGGGCTTAAATGCTGATTTCCGTGCTCTGGATAAGAAGCAGTTCTTCAGCGAAACACCGGGCCGGATGCTGGTCAGCGTGGCACCAGAAAATGTGGCGGCTTTTGAAGAAATCATGCAAGACGATGCAATGCCAGCTGGTGAGGTTGTAGCAACGCAATGGCTGGAGGTCCATCTGGCTGATGCTGAGCTCAACTTGCCAGTAGCTCAAATGCAAAAACTTTGGGAGGAAGCTTTGCCATGCGCAATGAAATCAAAGGACTAAATGAAGAGTGTGGGGTTTTTGGCGTATTTGGCGTGCCAGAAGCCAACCGAGTCACCTACTTCGGTCTGCACAACCTGCAGCACCGTGGACAAGAAGGGGCCGGGATTGTCACGACTGACGGCGAGCACCTTTATCAGCACCGGGATCGTGGCCTGCTTTCTGAAGTCTTTGCCGATCCAAGCGATATGGAGTGCTTGGTCGGGGATGCCGCGATTGGTCACGTTCGCTACGGTACCAGTGGCCACAATTCGATCAACAACGTGCAGCCATTTTTGTTCCATTTTCATGATGGCGACATTGCGATGGCGCACAATGGTCAACTGACCAATGCCGTTACGCTGCGCCGTAAGCTGGAAGACAACGGCGCCGTTTTTCAATCGGATTCAGATACCGAGATCTTGATTCATTTGATCCGCCAAAACATTCACATGGGCTTTATTCCGGCCTTAAAAAAGACACTGAATATGGTCAAGGGGGGCTTTGCCTTCTTGTTCCTGCAAAAGGATCGTTTGATTGCTGCCTTAGATCCTAATGGTATTCGGCCGCTTTGCCTGGGTCAGATGCCAAATGGAGCCTATGTCGTGACCAGTGAGAGCTGTGCCTTGGATATCGTGGGCGCCAAGCTGATTCGTGATGTCCAGCCAGGTGAATTGCTGGTCATCGACAAGGATGGTCTGCATGAAGATCGTTATACTGATGACACCAAGCTGGCCATCTGTTCAATGGAATACATCTACTTTGCCCGTCCCGACTCCATTATTCATGGCGTAACAGTGCATAGTGCCCGCAAGCAGATGGGGCGGCTGCTGGCCAAGGAACAGCCTGCCCCTGATGCCGACATGGTCATTGGGGTGCCAAACTCTTCGCTTTCCGCCGCCTCTGGTTACGCGGAAGCAGCTGGTCTGCCTTATGAAATGGGGCTGATCAAGAACCAATATGTTGCCCGGACTTTTATCCAGCCCACGCAGGCATTGCGGGAACAAGGCGTTAAGATGAAGCTTTCGGCCGTACGCGGGGTCGTTGCCGGCAAGAACGTGGTCGTAGTCGATGATTCGATCGTGCGGGGAACGACTTCCAAGCAGATCGTGCGGATGCTGAAAGAAGCCGGCGCCAAGTCGGTTCATATGCGGATCGCCTCACCGCCATTCCGTTTCCCATGTTTTTATGGGATCGATGTCTCCAACCGGGCTGAACTGATGGCGGCTCATTATTCCGTCCCTGAGATGTGTAAGTTGATGGAAGCCGACTCATTAGGATTCTTGAGCGTTGACGGCGTCGTTAAGGCTATTAACGTTCCAGACGCTGGTGAGGCACCATATGGCGGTCTGACGGTGGCCTACTTTAACGGCGACTATCCAACGCCGCTGTATGATTTTGAAGAAGGCTATCTCAAGTCATTGAATGAACAAGAAAAGCGCGCGCGAAAGGAACGACTCTCCAAATGAAGCGGAAACGTTATGAAGAAGCTGGCGTCAACGTCAATGCCGGCTATGAAATGGTAAAAAAAATCAAGGATGCCGTTGCTTCAACCGATCGTCCCGGCGTTGTCGGCGGGATCGGCAGCTTCGGCGGGATGTTTGATCTGACCGCGGTTGCCGGCTGGACGCATCCAATTCTGGTTTCAGGCACGGATGGCGTTGGTACCAAGCTTTTGATCGCCCAAAAGCTGAATCGGCATGACACGATCGGGATCGACTGCGTGGCGATGTGCATCAACGATATTTTGGCACAGGGCGCGGAACCGCTGTTTTTCCTGGACTATATCGCAACGGGACACAACACACCAGATAAGATGGCTCAGATCGTTTCTGGCGTGGCAGAAGGCTGTCGGCAAGCGGGCGCAGCTCTGGTTGGCGGAGAAACCGCCGAGATGCCTGATATGTACAGTCAAGATGAGTACGATCTGGCCGGCTATGCGACCGGCGTTGTTGATCAAGACAAAATGCTGACGACGGCCTTGCCAAAAGCTGGCGATGTTTTGATTGGGCTGGCCTCATCAGGGATTCACTCTAATGGCTATTCGCTGGTGCGCCAAGTGCTGTTTAAGGATCATGACGTTAAGCTCAGTGATCAGCCGGCCGAACTGAATGGCCAAACGGTTGGTGAGGCACTGTTGACGCCTACGCGTATCTATGTCAAACCGGTGTTGCCATTGATCAAAAAGGGCTTGATTCACGGGGTCAGCCACATTACCGGTGGCGGTCTGCCGGAAAATCTGCCGCGGATGTTTGCTGATTCCCTGCAGGCCGTGGTTGATTCCAGTGCCTGGCCTAAGCTGCCGATCTTTAGCTATCTGCAAAAGATGGGTGATTTGGATGCGGATGATCTGTACGGCACGTTTAACATGGGGCTGGGGATGATTTTAGCTGTGGCGCCAGAAAACGCTGCTGCCGTTCAAGATGCTTTAAAGCAGGCTGGCGAAGACTCATGGCAGGTTGGTCAACTGCAGGCCCGACCAGTTGATAAAGAAAAACTGATTATTAAATAAAAGAGGCAAGAACATGAACGTGGCAATTTTTGCCTCGGGGAACGGGACTAATTTTGAAGTGCTGACTGAGCACTTTCAAAATGGCGATATTCCTGGCAAAGAGGCTTTGCTTTTTTGCGACCACCCCGATGCTTATGTAATTAAACGTGCTCAAAGACTGGGCGTTCCATATGAAACCTTTACCGTGAAGTCTTGCGGATCCAAGCAGGCCTATGAAGAAAAGATCATGACGGTGTTGGAAAAATACGACATTGACTTTATCGTGCTGGCTGGTTATCTGCGGATTATCGGGCCAACGATTCTGGATAAGTATGAAGGCAGTATCGTCAACCTGCATCCTGCTTGGCTGCCGGAATATCCGGGCCTGCATTCGATTGAGCGGGCCTTTGCCGATCATCGCAAAGAAACCGGCGTTACGGTTCACTACATTGATTCAAATCTGGATGCGGGGACGATTATTGCCCAGCGGCACGTGCCAATCTATCTTGATGACACGGTCGACACGTTGGAAACGCGGGTTCATGAAACTGAACACAAATTATATCCAGAAACCGTTAAGAAGATTTTGACTGAACGAATTACAAAGGAGAAAAACAACCAATGAAACGTGCATTAGTTAGCGTATCTGATAAGACCAACCTGGTGCCTTTCGTCAAGGGCTTGAGTGAAAATGGTTTTGAAATCGTTTCGACTGGTGGGACCAAGAAGACGCTGGACGAAGCTGGTATCAAGACCATCAGTATTGAAGAAGTAACCCACTTCCCAGAGATTCTGGATGGTCGGGTCAAGACGCTGAATCCATATGTTCACGGTGGCCTGCTGGCGCGTCGTGACGTTGCTGAGCACATGGACACCCTGGACAAATTAAACATCACGCCAATCGACCTGGTTTGCGTCAACCTGTACCCATTCAAGGAAACCATCGAAAAACCAGACGTTACGCTGGCCGATGCCATTGAAAACATTGATATTGGCGGTCCTTCGATGGTTCGTTCAGCAGCCAAGAACTATCGTGACGTGACGATCGTAACCGACATCAACGATTACGAAACGGTTCTCAACGAAATCAAGGCCAATGGCAACACGACGCTGGCAACGCGGACGATGCTGGGGGCCAAGGCATTCCGGACCACAGCTGCCTATGACGCGTTGATCTCACAGTACCTGACGAAGCGCCTGGATTTGGAAGACCCAGAAAAGCTTACGCTGACCTACGATTTGAAGGATACGATGCGCTACGGCGAAAACAGTCATCAAAAGGCTTGGCTGTACGAGGATCCAATTCCTAAAAAGTTCTCGATCCTTGAAGCTGAACAGCTCCACGGCAAGAAGCTTTCCTACAACAACATCAAGGACGCCGATGAGGCATTGCGCAGCGTGCGCGAGTTTGATGAACCAACTGTTGTTGCTATGAAGCACATGAATCCTTGTGGCATTGGTCGCGGTGAAACCCTGGAACAGGCTTGGGATCGTGCTTATGAAGCTGACCCAGTTTCTATTTTCGGTGGGGTGATTGCCTTGAACCGGACCGTTGATCTGGCTACGGCTGAAAAAATGCGCAAGATCTTCTTGGAAATCATCATTGCCCCAGGCTTTGACGAAGATGCCTATGCCGTTTTGGCCAAGAAGAAGAATATTCGCCTGCTGAAGGTTGACTTCTCAGCCAAAGACGAGCCAACGCGTCATGAAGTCGTTTCCGTCATGGGCGGGGTGCTGATGCAGGAACAGGATACGCTTAAAGAAGACTGGCATGACTGGGAATGCGTCACGGACGTCAAGCCAACTGAAGAACAGCTTAAGACGATGATGTTTGCCTGGAAAGCCGTTAAGCACACCAAGTCCAATGCCATCGTGGTTGCCAACAATGAACGGACGCTGGGCGTAGGTTCTGGGCAGCCAAACCGAATCGACTCTCTGAAGATCGCGGTTAAGCATGCTGGTGATGCCATTGATGGTCGAACGGTAATGGCATCTGATGCCTTCTTCCCATTCAATGACTGTGTCAAGTTTGCCGGTGAACACGGGATTAAGGCCATCGTTCAACCGGGCGGCTCGGTACGTGATCAAGAATCGATCGACATGGCCAATGAAATGGGCATTGCCATGGTAATGACGGGTGTTCGTCACTTCCGCCACTAATTGCATTTGCAGGTCCGCGGATTGATTTTCGCGGACTTTTTTGGATAAAGAGGTTTTACAGATATGGAAAAGATGAAATTACTGGTAATTGGTGCTGGTGGTCGGGAATTTGCCATTGCCAAAAAGCTCAACGAAAGTCCCCATGTCGATACGGTTTATTGTGCACCAGGCAATATCGGCATGGTAACGGCGGGAATCGTGCCTTTAAACATTGAAGAAGACGATTTTGAGGCGCTGATTCAGTTTGCCAAGGACCAACAGATTGCCTGGACGTTTGTTGGCCCTGAGGATGCTTTATGTGCGGGGATCGTGGATGCATTCCAAAAAGCCGGGCTGAAGATTTTTGGCCCCAATCAAGAAGCGGCTCAGTTGGAAGGATCTAAGGACTACGCGCTGAACTTTATGAACAAGTACCACGTGCCAACTGCCAAGCACGAGACGTTTACGGATCTAAAGTCAGCATTGGCGGGGCTAAACGACTTTGTTCGGCCGGTAGTCATCAAAGCCAATGGTCTGCAAGGCGGCAAGGGAGTCGTGATCGCTCAGACAACGCCAGAAGCTGAGGACACGATTACGGAAATGTTTGAGTTAGGGGAAGAAAAGCTGGTCTTGGAAGAATGTCTGGTGGGACCAGAATACTCAATGTTTGTCGTAGTGCAGGATGATCAGTACCGGATTTTGCCGATGGCGCAGGATCATAAGCGGGCCTACGATGGCGATAAAGGTCCTAACACGGGTGGCATGGGGGCCTACAGTCCACTGCCACAGCTTAGCGATGCCGAACGTCAGCGCATGATTGATGATGTCGTTGAACCAACCATTAATGGGCTGCACCAGGCAGGCTACAACTACCATGGCATTATCTACATTGGCCTGATGCTGACGGCGGATGGCCCTAAAGTCATTGAATATAACGTGCGGCTGGGTGATCCAGAAACGCAGGTTGTATTGCCACGGCTGAAAACGGACCTGGTCGAATTAATCGATGCCAATGTTAATGATCAACAAATGCCGGTAATTGAGGAACGCGATATGGCTGTGTTGGGCGTAATTCTGGCATCCAAGGGCTATCCTAAAAAGCCAGTTCATGGTCAGGCGCTTGGTTCGTTCCCAGCAGCTAAAGACATTGCCATTGACTATGCCAACGTCAAGGGACATCTTAATGATCTGCATGGAGACGGCGGTCGGCTTTTAATGGTGATTGGTGAGGATGCTGATCTGCAAAAAGCTCAAGACAAGGTTTATGACTACCTGGCTAAATTAGATGAGCCAGAATGCTTCTATCGTCATGATATTGGTGATAAAGCTTTGAAAAACTAACTAAAGTGAATAATTAAAACGGTCGGCGATTCAATTTGAATTGGCGGCCGTTTTATTGATGATAAGAAAGTTTGTAAGCATTATGGCTATCTGAATAAATGGGTTGGCTGTTGATGGCAAAACGTTATTGGCGCGGTACAACCTATGATTAGACTGCCAGATTGATTAGGTTTTTTTAGGATTTGCTGGCTGCTTGAGTTTGGCAATAACGTTGTTTAATCATTGGCGATTTTGGCTCCCTATGGTAAAATTAAAATAAGATTAAAATAAAATGAGAGTAAAAGGACGTGAATAAAATGGAAGACGGCGCCAAGCTCAATTTTTTGCAGGAATTGATCCAGATCAATACGGTCAATGGTCATGAACAGCCAGCTGCCGAATATCTTAAACAGGTATTGAGTGATCATGGTATTGAGGCCAATCTGATTGTGCTGGCAGCGGGGCGTACGAACCTGGTGGCCGAAGTTGGCACAGAGAATGGACCAGTACTGGCGTTGGCCGGCCATCTTGATACAGTTGATGTTGGTGACGACAAAAAATGGCAGCATAATCCATTTTGTGGTCAGGTAATCGATGATGCTATTTACGGTCGTGGCAGCGTGGATATGAAGGGCGGCTTGGCAGCAATGGTCAATACCTTGATTGAGCTTAAGGAAGCCGGTCTGCCTAAGCATGGCAAGGTTCGCTTGTTGGCGACGGTTGATGAAGAGATTGGCGGTCTGGGTTCATTGGAATTGACGCGGCAAGGATTGGTGCACGATGTTGATGCAATGATCGTTGGCGAGGCCACGACCAACCGGCTGGAGTATGCACACAGCGGCTCGTTTGACTATCGCATCAAATCATATGGTCATCTGGCTCACAGTTCAGATCCCAGCTTAGGCGTTAATGCTGTGGCCAATTTGGCGGAGTTTTTTGAATATGAGCGTCACGCGTTTGATGATGTTGAAAAAAGCCCTAGTTTGGGCCACTTGATTCACAGCGTTACGGTCTTTCACGGCGGTCGTCAGCTCAATTCCATTCCCGATTACGCTTATTTGGAAGGTAATGTCCGCACGATTCCGGAATTTGATAATACGGCAGTGCAGAACCGGCTGCAAACTATGGTTGACCGTTTGAACGCTGAAACGGACGGTCGGTTTGAATTAGAGGTCGTAGCCAGCTTTATGCCAATGGCGACTGATCCGGCTGATCCATTCGTTTCGCTGGTGCAGCAATCATATCAAACTGTTGCTAAGCAATCTCTGCCGCTTGCCGTTTCACACGGTGCCTCGGATGCTTCGCGCTACATACTGGATGAACACCGTTTTCCAATTGTTGAATGGGGACCGGGTCGAGAAGAAATGTCGCATCAGGTTGATGAAAGGCTGTCAGTCGCGGAGTATCTACAGGCGGATCAAGTCTATCTGCAGATTGCCAAGGATTTTTTTGGCGAGTCCTAAAATCGTTTAGGCAGCAGCCAGCTGGGTTTAGGCGGTTGAGTTGATTTTAAAATCATGACGAATTAAAAGAATGCTGGAATTAGGTAAAAAAGGTCAACTATACATTGGTGACCTTGCAAAATAAGCAGCACACTGCGCCATATTAACTAAAAGTGTGGTCTTTAGGCAGCTGATTGCCCGTCAGCGAAAGCTATTAAAAACCTGCCACGGTCGTTGAATTTTTGATACGATAAGGTCAACAAAATGAAAATGGAGCGGTGACAATGGAAAAATTCGATCGTCTGGCAAAGCGTGTTGGCAATTTTTTTGAAGGCTTTATGGAAGCAGCGATGGCAATTCTAGGGCTGTGCCTGATCTGCTTTATTTTTGTAGAATTATGGCACTTGGTTGAACTGACACCGTTTCTGAGTGGTGCTAAGATATCGATCGACTCGATATTAGGCAGCTTGATCAATTTCTTTTTGCTGCTTGAGTTTTTGGCGATGGCAGCTGCCGCTATGCAGAATCATGGTCACCTGGCAGCTGACTTTTTGATCAGCTTAGGAATCACGGCCTTGCTGCGGGGATTGATTGCCGAGCATGAAGCGCCATTGCAAAACGTGCTGACGTGCTTGGCAATTTTGGCCTTGATTGTGGGTGAGATTTTGATGCACTGGCAAAACAATCGCGAACAACATCACAATAAATAAGTGCTTGCTATTGGCACAAACGAAAATCTGATTTAAAATATATCTTGAATTGTTGTGTATTTTATATACGGCTTACCATAAAGAAGAAAGAGGTCAAACGAACAATGGCTAAATTAGTACTGATTCGTCACGGTAAAAGTGAATGGAACAAGTCCAACCAATTTACTGGCTGGGTAGACGTTGACTTGGCTCCGGAAGGTGTTGAACAAGCAAAGGCTGCCGGTAAGGCACTGAAGGAACACGGTCTGGAATTTGACTACGCCTACACTTCCGTTCTGAAGCGTGCCATCAAGACGCTGCACTACGCACTGGAAGAATGCGACCAACTCTGGATTCCTGAATTCAAGACTTGGCGTCTGAACGAACGTCACTACGGCGCTTTGCAAGGCAAGAACAAGAAGAAGGCTGCCGAAAAGTACGGTGACGAACAAGTGCACATTTGGCGTCGTTCCTATGACGTACTGCCTCCACTGCTGAGTGCCGATGACGAAGGCTCTGCAGCTAAGGACCGTCGTTACGCTAACCTGGACCCACGTGCCATTCCTGGTGGCGAAAACCTGAAAGTTACGCTGGAACGGGTTATTCCATTGTGGCAAGACGAAATTGCACCAAAGCTGTTGGACAACAAGAACGTAATCATTGCTGCCCACGGTAATTCCCTGCGTGCTCTTTCCAAGTACATCGAAAACATTTCTGACGAAGATATCATGAACCTGGAAATGGCTACCGGCCAACCAGTTGTTTATGACTTCGATGAAAAGCTGAACGTTTTGAGCAAGGAAAAGTACTAATAATTTCTTAAACGTTCTTTAAAGACCCGCGAATCGCTCGCGGGTCTTTTTTTACTTTACAGATCAGTAGGTAAGCGGGGCGGTTGTGCTTGACATCGGCAATCGCGCTTGATTTGCACGTTTTGGTTCAGTAATGGTGATCAGCTGTCGGCTTCGTAAAAAACTTGTTATTTAAGGAATGGATTCGTGATTTTGTGAAGACTTTGTAAAGCATAGGCGGTGACAGTGGTACAATCTCCAAGATGTGTTAAGATACACGAAGAACATTTTTAAAGATATTAAGCAAAAGAGGAGAATTGAATTAATGAAACGCAATCACTTGCCTCTCAAAGAATTCATCAACCAACTAAAGAGTACGCTGAAGGGCAAATATAACGCCGCGGTTTGGCCAATTGCCGGCATCACGCTGCTTTACCTGGCATTGACGGCTCTTTTGGCACTGCTGTTCACGCGCAGCGCCATGATGCTGGGCTATGCCACGATGTTGATTATGTACGGCATGATCAGTCAAGTGCTGCTTGCCGTGGTTGAGGCATTAGGCATCTTGATTCTGTGGTTCCTGGTAACGTTTGTCATGTACTTTGTCAACATGAGCATTCTGTACAGCTACCAGGATCAAATCAAGAACCCGAACCTAAAAGTCAGTGCGACGACGATCTGGAAGCACTTTAAGCATCTGAACAAAAACCAGCTGTTGCGGCTGACGCTTTACAGCAGCCTGTTCATCTTCTTGTGGACGCTGCCGTTGGATATCGTGGCAGCCTTGGCAGCTAAGAATCAAGCGCTGGTAATTGCGGTTCGGATTGCCAACTTCTTGATTACGTTCTGGAAGACTTTGGAATACTCACAGGCACCATTGCTATATCGCGATCAACAGCCAGCCTTTTTGGGTCAGTCGATGCGTCATGCTCTAACGGCCAGTCGCCGCTTTATGGGTGGCAAGAAGCTGTCGTTTTTCACGATTGAATTTGTCGTTAGCTTTCTGCCGATGCTGGTCTGGGGCGCGATTTTTGGTGGAGTAGCCTATTACGGTAACTACACGGCAATCTACTTTGTCATGTATGCCGGCCTGATCATCATGCTGCTGGGCTTTTGTGCCTATGCACCAGTCGTTTACTTAGCAACGGCTCAATTTTATGAACAAAGCAAGCCGCAATCGCCAATCTCGGTTGAGGATGCTTTCGTTAAGACCTTCAAGCCAGTTGAGGTATTGACTGGCGAGGCTTATGACGATGCTGCTGATGAGTCAGTGGCAGTTGACGATAGCGAACCAATTGTTGAAAATCAAAAATAATCAAAAACGTGTCATTGATAACGGTGGCACGTTTTTGATTTGCCAAGAATTTAATTTGTTTGACTAAAAAGGCAGCAGCTGGTTTAAAATGTACTGGCTCATGACCACGAAAGCTAGCGATGGTTAAAAATGGATAACGATTACAATCTTCGGCAATTGAGCAACGTTTTGCTGGTGAGGTGGCAAAGTTGTTCTGCTTCATTGACTTTTTTTAAAAAGTTTGAATTTGTCGTTGACATTTGCTTGGAATCTCGTTATATTAGATAACGTTGTCGCGGCGATGAGTTGTTGATCACTTGAGGTTGACTACTTCTCGCTTAACTATCAAGATAAATTAAATAAAAAAGTTCTTGACAGGTAGTTGACAATTTGTTAAACTGATTAAGTTGTTTGCTTGAAATAAGCAAACAACGGTAGACCTTTGAAAACTGAATACAGTTTCGACGAACACAGATGTGTAGGGTCATCAATCATTACGATTGATGCAAAAACATTTGCGAAGTCAATTCGCTTGATTTAAATTTGAGCTTTTCAAGTTCTTATATTTTATATGAGAGTTTGATCCTGGCTCAGGATGAACGCCGGCGGTGT
>NZ_CANCWQ010000017.1:0-32931 GCF_947381555.1 Limosilactobacillus pulli | reverse complement strand
GCGAACTCCAATTGAGATCTTCTTGCTTAATCTGCGTCATTAAATTTGTTCAAGTTATTTATTGCAATCTGCCTTATATATAATAGAAGAAAAAATTTCAAATACATAAAAGCGTCATGCAGAAATGCCTTAGTGGCAGTCTGCATGACGCTTTTTAATGATGCAAATGAGTTTTTAACCTGTTAATTGATAAAATAATCAGAAATTAAACTGCCCAACTATTCTTCACGACGGAAGCTCAATAGAGAGTGGCACAAGTCTTTAGTCTGACCGTAAACTTGATGATAGATTGCGTACAATTCATCATACTTGGCAACATTGGCCGGCTTTGGCAGATATTCCTTACCAAAGTGAACGAATTCTTTAGCACAGTCCTGCAAAGAATCAAACCAACCCAGACCAACTGCCGCAATCATGGCTGCCCCTAATCCCGGTCCTTGTTCATTGGTCAAGGCAACAACCTTCTTGTTAAAGATGTCGGCCTGCATCTGAAGCCAAAAGTCGCTCTTGGCCCCACCACCAATGGCTACCACCGTATCGAATTCCTGACCGTTTTGATCATAGATATTTAAAATATCACGGAAACTGAAGGTGATCCCTTCCATCACGGCCCGACAGAAGTCATAGCGATCCTGCATACTGTCAACGCCAATAAAGCTGCCTCGAATATCAGCATCAGCATATGGCGTCCGCTCACCAACTACGTAAGGCGTAAAGATCAGACCATTGGCACCCAGTGGCCGCTTGGAGGCTTTTTCAACCATCGTCGAGAAGTCCTCGTCTGGATCAAACTTATGCTTAAACCAGTTTAGCGAGTGACCGGCTGCCAGCGTAACACCCATTGAGTAGTAGGTGTCTGGGATTGCGTGACATTCGTATTGAATCTGGCCATGGTAATTAACGTTGGCATTTTCTTCATATTTAAGCACAACGCCCGAAGTCCCAATTGAAGACATTACCATATTTGGATGCAGGATGCCGGCACCAACCGCACCACAGGCATTGTCACCGCCACCACCATAGATTTTGGTGTCCGTTGAAAGGCCTGAGAACATGGCATAGCTAGCCGAAACGTTGCCCGCATAGTCAACCGACTTCATCAAAGGTGGACACATGCTCATCGGAATATCAAAGGCATCACAGATTTCCTGGCTCCATTGACCTTCCTTGATGTCTAACAGCACCGTCCCCGTGGCATCCGAATAATCCATCCCCAGGTTACCCGTCATGCAGAAGCGAACGTAGTCTTTTGGCAACAGAAACGTTTTGGCCTTAGCCCAGATCTCCGGTTCATTCTCCTTGACCCAAAGCAGCTTAGGCAACGTGAAACCTTCCAGTGGCTTGTTGCCAGTAATATCGATGAAGCGATCGCCCATCTTATCCATGATTTCTTGACACTGCTTGGTCGTGCGCGTGTCGTTCCATAAAATAGCTGGCCGCAACACCTGATTATTTTCATCAAGCAGCACCAGGCCATGCATCTGACCAGAGAAGGAAATTCCTTTGATCTCTTCTTTTTTAAGACCATCTTTTAAGATCATCCGGTCAATGCCAATCGTCGTACCATACAGCCAGTCTTGTGGGTTCTGCTCACTGTAGCCTGGCTTAGGCTGACTCAGTGGATAGTCGTAGCTTTGCTGAGCGGCGATCTTGCCTGAGCGATCCATTGCCGAAACCTTAACGGCACTGGTCCCCAAGTCGACCCCAATTACGTATTCATTCATAGTCTTTCCTCCAAGAAAAAAGGATCCGCAGCCATCTGCGGCGATGCGAATCCTTTCTATTATATTGTTAGAGTTTCAAGTGATTATTTAGCCAGCGTTTCGATCATGAAGTGGTTGATCGTGTCCTTAACCTGTTCAAGGTGGTCAGATTGCGTAGCTGCACGCAGTTCGCTTTGTGGCGTGTCCAGAACGGTTGGTTCGATAGACTTGAAGTCTTCCTTGCCTTCTTCGATGGACTTGCCCAGACCTTCGTCCCATGATGCGTAACGATCCTTGAGTACCTTGTCCAGGTAGCCGTCTTCCTTTAGGGCAGCGGCAACGCGCAGGCCGGCAGCAAACGTGTCCATACCAACAATGTGGCTGTAGAACAGATCTTCTGGCTTCCAAGAAGTACGACGTGGCTTGGCGTCGAAGTTCAGACCACCGTGAGGGCCAATTTGACCTTCTTCAACGACTTCGTACATTGCAGCCGTTGTTTCGTACAGATTGGATGGGAATTCGTCGATGTCCCAACCGATCAGCTTGTCACCTTGGTTGGCGTCCAGTGAACCCAACATGCCGGCTTCACGTGCAACGCGAATTTCGTGTTGGTAAGTGTGACCAGCCAGGTTAGCGTGGTTGCCTTCCAGGTTCAGCTTGAAGTCCTTGTCCAGGCCGTATTCCTTCATAAAGTTCAGCGTCGTAGCAGCGTCGAAGTCGTATTGGTGCGTAGTTGGTTCCTTTGGCTTAGGTTCCAGCAGCATTTGAGCATCAAAGCCGATTTCGTTTGCGTAGTCCTTAGCCATGTGGAAGAACTTGGCAATGTGCGATTGTTCACGCTTCATTTCAGTGTTCCAGAGTGATTCGTAACCTTCACGGCCACCCCAGAAGACGTAGTTCTCAGCGCCAACCCGCTTACCAACTTCCAGACTGTGCTTCAGTTGAGCACAAGCATAAGCGTAGATCTTAGCAGATGGAGCAGTACCGGCACCAGCCAAGAAACGAGGGTTCGTGAACAGGTTGGACGTGTTCCACAGAACCTTCATGCCAGTCGTCTTTTGGTACTCAACAATCTTGTCAACGATCTTGTCCAGGTTCTTGTTGGTTTCACGCAGGGTGTCGCCTTCTGGAGCCAGGTCGCGGTCGTGGAAGCAGAAGTAGTCAACGCCAAGCTTGTTGTAGAATTCAAAGGCGTAGTCAACCTTTGCCAAAGCGTTGTCCATTGGGTCAGTGTACTTGTCGTATGGACGAACGGCCGTACCATCACCAAATGGGTCAACCAGGCGTTGGTCAAACGTGTGCCAGTAAGCAACTGAGAACCGCAGCCAATCCTTCATCTTCTTGCCCAGGATAACTTCTTCTGGGTTGTAGTATTGGAATGCCAGGCGTGAGTTCAAGCCTTTGTGTGGACCTTCATACTTAACTTTGTCAATACCTTGCCATAAATCACTCATAATATGGGCCTCCTGAAATTTATTAGTTTAAATAAACAACTAACTTACGGTTTTTAATATAGACCATTAAGCTATTTTTGTAAACCCTTTCTAGCAAAAAAATTGAAATTTTTGCATTTTCAATTTGGTGCGTAATTCGATTCTTCGCTTACAAAATAGTAGAGAAAAATGCTCTCTCACAACCGCTTTTTAGCTAGGTTTCATCGAAAATAGCACTAAGCAGGCCGCCGATTTTGCCTTAATTGGTTTTTCTGGTATTTTTTTACTAAACATCTTGATTTTTGGATTGAAAGCGGTTATATTAATCTCGTAAGTTAGTTTTAATTTTTAACTAACTAAGCAATAGGAGTGTTTTTATAGTTAAGGAGTTGTAGTAATCATGCGCAAAGTATCTGCGGGCTTTATCTACTTTTTCGGGGCCCTCGGCGGTTTGCTCTTCGGTTACGATACCGGTGTTATTTCTGGGGCTATTCTGTTTATTCAAAAACAGATGCATCTGGGAACTTGGGAACAAGGCTGGATCGTTTCCGCGGTACTGCTGGGTGCCATCTTAGGTTCATTGTTTATCGGACCATCTTCTGACAAGTATGGTCGTCGCAAATTACTATTATTGTCATCGATTATCTTCTTTGTCGGTGCGCTTGGTTCCGGATTCTCACAAGGCTTTTGGTCATTGCTTTGCTTCCGGATTGTCTTAGGGCTGGCCGTTGGTGCCTCATCTTCAATGGTACCAACCTACCTGGCCGAACTTTCTCCAGCCGACAAGCGGGGCATGGTTTCCAGTATGTTCCAATTGATGGTTATGACTGGTATTCTGGTTGCCTACATCACAAACTGGTCATTTGAAAACATGTACACTGGTTGGCGTTGGATGCTTGGCTTTGCAGCTATTCCTGCTGCCATTATGTTCTTCGGTGCCCTTTACCTACCAGAATCCCCTCGTTATCTGGTTAAGATTGGTCGTGAAAACGATGCACGAACCATTTTGATGAACATGAACCACAATGATAAAGGCATCGTTGATAAGGACATGTCTCAAATCGAACAACAAGTTCACATGAAGAATGGTGGCTTAAAGGAACTGTTTGGCCCAATGGTGCGTCCAGCTTTAGTTGCGGCAATCGGTCTGGCTGTCTTCCAGCAAGTCATGGGCTGCAACACGGTGCTTTACTATGCCCCAACTATCTTTACTGACGTTGGTTTCGGTGTTAACGCTGCGCTGCTGGCTCACATTGGGATTGGTACCTTTAACGTCATCGTCACGGCATTTGCCCTCTCAATCATGGATAAGGTTGATCGGAAAAAGATGCTGATCTATGGTGGTCTTGGCATGGGAATCTCACTGTTTGTCATGAGTGCTGGGATGAAATTCTCCGGCGGTTCAAAAGCAGCTGCGGTTATCTGTGTTCTTGCCATGACCATTTACATTGCCTTCTTCTCAGGTACTTGGGGTCCAGTTATGTGGGTTATGTTTGGTGAAATGTTCCCACTTAACATTCGTGGTCTTGGGAACTCATTTGGTTCCGTGGTCAACTGGACTGCCAACCTGATCGTTTCGTTGACGTTCCCAACCCTGCTGGACTTCTTTGGTACGGGTAGTCTGTTTATCGGCTATGGCGTCCTCTGCTTCTTTGGTATCTGGTTCGTTCATACCAAGGTCTTCGAAACCCGCGGCAAGTCACTGGAAGACATCGAACAGACGCTGCGTGACCACGCTGGTTCCAAGAACTAATCCAGTCATTATTCAAAATCCCACTCAAATCTTAAATTTAAATCCGATCTTACTTGCTGAATCCTAACCCTCTCAATATCGATAGTAAGTAAATGGCCTGACAGTCCTCGCTGCCAGGCTTTTTTATTAATCATAAATTAAATTAAAATTAGAGTTGACTTAGAACTTCTCATAATGTATACTCAATCCAACCTTTTGAAATTAAAAGCACTAAAGGAGCAGCATTATGAAAATTACAAACGTACGATTTAGCTATTATTATCAATCACGCTAGCGCTGGCACGCATAGACGGTTGGCGCTGGGCTAACGGTCTATGCGATTGATAATAGTTTGTAATTACCGACTGCATGGCAGATCTTTTGTTAAGGCACTGTGTAGTCGGTCGCGCTCCAACCAGCATCGCTGCTGATCACGAACCCTCACGGTGGTTTAACATCGTGAGGGTTTTTGTATTAACGGATAAGGAGTGTTTTTTATGATTATCGTATTAAAAGCTGAACAAGCAGCCCCAACAATTGAAGCATTAAAGCAGCATTTTGGCAGTGATCATGATATCTTCGTTCATAATAATCGAATTGCCATTCAAAATATTACACCAGACGACCTGACTCCCACTGAACAAGCCGTAGCTGAAGAAATCATTACCAAGGTTCCAGCAGCCGTTCAAGCGTCACGCCTGTTTCATCCTGAAGACACCATTATTAAAACGCCTCATTCAACGATTGGCGGCGATAATTTTACCTTGATGGCCGGTCCCTGCTCAGTTGAATCAGCCGAACATGTCTTAAAAATGGCAAAAGTCGCTAAAAACGCTGGCGCAACCGTTCTGCGTGGTGGTGCCTTCAAGCCTCGCACCTCACCATACTCATTCCAGGGATTAGGCAAAGCAGGACTGATCGCCTTAAGAAAAGCCGCTGATCAGCTGGCATTAGATGTCGTAACCGAGGTTATGGATGTTGAACAGGTACCATTGGTCGAAAAATACACCGATATTTTTCAGATCGGGGCGCGCAACATGCAGAACTTCTCGCTGTTAAAAGCAGTTGGAAAAACCCGCACACCAGTCATGCTAAAGCGCGGCATGTCAGCAACGGTTGATGACGTTTTGAACGCTACGGAATACATTGCCGCTGGTGGCAACCATCAAATTATGATCGTTGAGCGTGGGATTCGAACGTTTGATAATAAATACACGCGCAATACCTTTGATGTTGGCGCCATTCCGGTCTTGCACAAACTGACTCACTACCCAGTCATTGCCGATCCAAGCCATGCCGCTGGTCATACTGAGTTTGTAACGCCATTGGCTTTGGCCGGGGTAGCAGCCGGTGCAGATGGCTTGATCGTTGAGATTCATGACGATCCGGCCCATGCCTTTTCCGACGGTGCTCAGGCATTACGTCCTAATGAATTTAACGAAATGGTAACCAAGGCTAATACGGTACATCAAGCTTTACAGTCAACCAAGTAAAAGAAGGGAATCCCAATGGAAAAAATTTCAGTCGCGCTGGTCAGTCATCAATATGACGTTTTAATTGAACCTGGCTTGTTGAAAACAGCTGGTGAACGGATTGCTCAAATCTGGTCACCGCGTAAGATTGCCCTGATCAGTGATGACAACGTGGCTCCGCTTTATCAAAAAGATTTGGCTGCCCAGCTGACTAATCAAGGCTTTGAAGTCCATTGTTATGACTTCCCGGCTGGTGAAGCCTCGAAATCATTAGCCCAGCTCCAGCGACTCAGCGAAAAACTGGCAAAAGCCAATTTCAATCGCGATGATGCGGTCATTGCTCTTGGCGGCGGCGTCACGGGCGATCTGGTTGGTTTTTTGGCGGCTACCTACATGCGCGGAATCTCATTGATTCAAATTCCGACATCGTTACTGGCTCAAGTTGACAGTTCGGTTGGTGGTAAAACTGCTGTTGATCTAGGAACAACCAAAAATATTATCGGTGCCTTTTATGAACCTGATCTGGTATTGATTGATCCGCAAACCTTAACAACCTTGCCTATCCGTGATCTGGTAGAAGGATATGGTGAAATCGTCAAAGCCGCGGCAATGGTTGGCAACGGTTTTTGGCGTCTAATTGAGCAGATCGATTCGCCTGCCGCTATCTTGAAACATGCTTTGGAACTGAGTAAATTCTCCATTCAGTTTAAAGCCGACATTGTCATGGCAGATGAAAAAGAAAGCAGCCAACGCCAGCTGCTTAATTTTGGTCATACCATTGGCCATGCTATTGAGGCCCTATCTGCCGGTGAATTGCGCCATGGTGAAGCGATCAGCATTGGTACGGTTGCCATCTGTCGTGCTTTTGAAGCGGCTGGTAAAACCGCACCCGGTACTACACAAAAAATCACAGCCAGACTGACAGCGGTCGGTTTGCCAATTACGTCACCATGGCTTGCTTCTAATCGGGTTTTAGAACTGATCAAACACGATAAGAAAAACCACAACGGCTATTTGAATCTGGTTTATGTTAAAGAAATTGGCGTACCCACCATCTTAAAGGTTCCCACCAACCAGATTGCCGCAACCCTACAGCTGCCTAGCTAACATAAAAATCGTCAGCTCCATTTTAGGAGTTGGCGATTTTTTGTGCGCTGCATTTCTTATCTAAAAAGCCCGTCCCATTAGATGAGCCTTACTTATTTGATATTTGAAACTGACTTAGGCCACTTTAACGTCAGCGAATATTGATCCATCTTCAAGAAACGATGAATGGCAATCGAGCTGGCACCCAAAAGCGAGGCCATTTCAGACCCCTTGATCATCCGAATCGGAATATCAACATGATGTACCTGCAGCCAGTCGCGAAGCTGTTGATACAGTTCTGGAATCTCGTCAAACAATGGCGAATCAAAGTATACTGCCTGAGGGCCATAGCCAACGACTGCATTATGGGCAGTCTTTTGCAGCTGCTGCATGGCCTGAGCAACAACTTTTTCGGTCGCCTCGTCATGCTGCCGATACAGTTCATACAGCTGCATTGGCGTCAGTTCCGCCAGCCCCTTTTCTTTGGCAATGCGGTTTAAGATGGCTTCTTCCGAACAAAGATCCTCAACCTTGACCAGCTCACCATTTTGGCCCACCACCAGGCTCCGACCGATTTCACCAGCCCGACCATGAAACCCTCGATACAGTTGATGGTTGGCAATGATGCCGGCACCAATCCCTTTATGAATACTGATCGTCAACAAGTCACGATAGTTTTCTCGATCGCCAAAATCGCGCTCAAAAATCGCCGCCAGGTTGGCTTCATTTTCCAAGATCGTGGGGACATTGAACTCATTTTCAAAATAGGCTGCCAGATCAATCCCGTTCGTATTCATAAACGGTGCATCAACGATTTGATTGTCATCAACGATCCCATGCACTGAAAAGCCGATTGCCAATAACCCATGACGCGTATCGTTGTTTTGTTCCATTTTCTGCAGTCGATCCTTCATCAGCTGCATGATGGTCAGCATGTCGCGATTGTTGAGCATTACCGCTTCATAGCTGATTACCTCGCCATTTATGTAGTTAAACATGATCCGCAGATGATTGGTTCCAACTTCAAAGCTGGCCACAAAGCCATATCGTTTATCCAGGCAGACCAGATTAGGCTTGCGACCCCCACGATTGGTCGATTCCCCCTGCCCCAGTTCTTCAATAAAGCCTTCATCATTTAATTCGTTATAGATTGCTGATACGGTTGATTTGTTGATATCCAGCTCACGAGAAATATCAACTCGTGTCGTCGTAGGATGATTAAACAGCTGCTGTAAAACCAGCTGCCGATTAGTCACCCGCACCAGACTACGACTGTCATTTTTCATGTGGCCACCTCTTTTAGTTAGTATAGATTTTAAACTATCTTTAGTTTAACCGTTTTAAGCCAAATTATAAACCATTCGTCAAATAAAAAAAGAGAAAAGCCATTCAGCTCTTCTCCTTAATTAATCTCAAATTCTTTAGGCAAATGCCGTTGCGATACTGCCGATCACGATCAGCACGATACCCCAGAAGGTAAACTTCGATTCACGAGGACTCTTGTGTTCATGCAGAACCAAAATCCCACCAAACGTTGCGATAATAACGTTCAATTGCGTGAAGACAAAGGCCACCGTAACCCCAATCATCCGCGCTGCGAAGATGTAGGCAAATGCCGCAATCCCCCATGAAATACCAGCCAGGATGTTGGTGTATTGTTCTTTTTGCGTAAAGGCCTTAGCATTGCCAGAAGCCAGATCATAGATGATGGCCCCCAGTAAGATCCCCAGCACCTCTGGCAAGAAGATCCCAACTGAATCCTCATGCGCCAAAATGGGCATCTTTGGAAATGACGAGTAGATCCAGTAACCAATCGTCGTTACCAACAGAAACAAAACATCCTTGGTCGTGACACTTTGACCATTGGAATGATCGGTAAATGAAGTCATCATAGCCCCGATGATAACAACGGCCAAGGCGATGAAACCAATCGTTAAAGCCCGTGCTGAATGCCATTCACCAAAAATTACCACCCCAATGATCGAATTACCGACCAATTGGAAAACCGTTGACAGCGGTACCGTATTGGAAACCCCAATTCGTTTGAATGAAACAAACTGACCAACCTGAGCCGTTGACCATAATGCCCCACAAAGCAGTGAGAACAAAAATGCTTTCATGCTAACCTGCGGATGAATAAGCAAAAAGGCAATCAAACCGACCAATGAGGCCCCAGCGCCAATCCCAAAAATCTGGTTGGCCTCTGATCCACCAACCTTACCGGTAATCAGCGGCATAAAGCCCCAGCCCAACGCTGGAATTAATGCAATAAGATAAGCCATAATCAAACCCTCTCTTAATAAAAATTTCGATAAAAATATTTAAAACTTTACGAGAAATAACTATACCTTAGTGCAATCGTTTTCACAAGTATTTACATTCAAAAAGTTAGTAAAACCATTAGTGGTATCGATATTCTAAAAGTGGTTAAGATTGATATTACAAACGGTTGCCTAAAAGTTGGTCTAAAATTGGAAAGGTTTGCAGATTTTATTTTAAAAACTACTTTTCAACTTGACCAGCCGTTTGCTGCTCGTCTGTAGTCTGCGGTGTGATCGTGTGAGGAGCATACTCACGATCAGGGAAGAACAGCGTAAAGGTCGTCCCTTTGCCCAATTTGCTTTGAACCTTGATCGTACCGCCATGCAGATCAACTAGATGATGCACGATTGCCAGCCCCAGTCCCGATTCGCCATACTGCGTATTCATCCGGGAACGATCAGCCTTATAGAAGCGTTCCCAGATTTTTTCTGTCTGCTCCTTGGTCATTCCAATCCCATTATCCTTAACTGCAAACTCGGCCCCTTTTGGCAATCGCCGACCAGCAATTTCGATCTTGTCATTTTTGGTAAATTGAATGGCATTTTGGATAATATTAAACATAATCTGCACAAATCGGTCATAGTCGGCATAAACACGTAGCACTTTAGGCATGTCAACAACCAGCTCATCATTTTGCAAGGCGGCTTTTTTATTCAGCTGCGCCCGCAGATTATCGATCACCGCCGTGGCATCAAAGACTTTACGATCCATTGAAATCTGATTGGTCCGGATCTTTTCGTAGTCCAGCGTGTCATTGACCAAACGAATCAGACGGCGCATGTCATTTTGCATCAATTGAATACTGTGCTTTTTATCTTCTTCTGGAATGGCATCATAGGCCAGCCCCTCCAAAAGGCCATTGATCGTCGTCAAAGGCGTCCGCATTTCATGAGCAGCATCGGCCATAAAGCGGCGCCGGTGTTCTTCTTGCTGACGAATCTCTTCTTGTGATGCCTGCAATGCATCAGCCATTTGATTAAAGTCGCGCCCCAGATCGTCCAGTTCATCTTTACCTGGCGTATCGATATGTACCTTATAGTTGCCGCGTGCAATCTGGTGCGTAGCCCGCCGCATCTTGCTGATTCGCTGCGTAGATGAGCGTGCCAATAAATAGCTGACCACCAGTGCCACCAGCATGGCAATTACAAACGTCGCCAACAGGTTGCTGATGATCTGATGACGACTCTGTTCAACCGTTGACACAAACGTTCCAATTGAAACTACGGCTACCAGCTTGCCTTGATAAAAGTATGGTCGCAAGATATCCGTCATTTTAGGATGGGGTCCAGGGCCTGATTTTTTTGTTTGTTTTTATCAGAAATGTTCAGCCGTGGACGATCCATCTTTTTTTGAATCGTCTTGCCTTCCTTTAGGGCTTGCCATTCTTTTTTAGTCAGTTTGGCTGTATAGCCGTTGCTGGCAAACATTTTCTTATGATCGGCACTATAGATGGCGAAGTGGACGTTTTGCCGCGCCAACAGACTGGCATTGCTTTTTAAGGATGCCGTTTTTAGCCCTTTAAACTGATGGGTTGTCTGGTCATATTTGATGGAATCTTGAATCAAGCTGTCGGCATCCTGCTGCAGCTCACGCCAAGTATTGGTATAAAGAGTCCGATTGGTGACGTTGACAAACGAGATGGTAACAATAATCAGCAGCGTACAGATAACGGCAAAAAAGCTCAGCATCTGTCGATAGAGCAGCTTCATTGATCTTCAACCTCGCTGTCATCAAATTTATAGCCAACGCCCCAGACCGTTTGAATAACCTGTGGACCAGCTTTTTCAATCTTTTGCCGCAGCTTTTTGATGTGGGCATCGACCGTTCGCTCATCGCCATAGTATTCATAGTTCCAGACCAGCTGTAGCAATTGTTCCCGAGTAAAGACCTGCTTAGGCTTGGAAGCCAGCGTCTTGAGCAGGTCAAACTCTTTTGGCGTCAGATTTTCGATCTGTTGATCATCCAAAAAGGCTTCCCGCGTCTTGGAATTTAATTTAAAGTGCGGTGTCTGCACATCAAAATCGCTGGCGATCTGCTGCGTATTGGCACTGAGCTGATTAAGCTGCGTCCGCCGATACAACGCCTTGATCCGTGCAATCAGAGCAATCGTACTGAACGGCTTGGTAACATATTCATCAGCCCCCATTTCAAGTCCCAGCACCTGATCGCTTTCTGAATCACGTGCCGTCAGCATGATGATTGGCACGGTTGGCGAAATTTTGCGCATTTCAGCCGCTACCTGCATGCCGTCCATCTTGGGCAGATTAAGATCCAGCAAGACAATGTCCCAGCCCGTTGGATCCTTTTTAAACATTTCAACGGCTTTAACGCCATCTTGCGCGTAGCCAGCCTCCCATTTTTCTTTTTTGAAGAACATTGCCATCATTTCGCATAAGGTTTGATTGTCCTCCACCATTAGAATCTTCATTATTTTCACCCCGTAATTTTATTAGCATAATTCTAGAAACATTATAAAGCATTGATCTACTACAATAGGAATAATTTGTGACCAAAGTGCGAAGCTTTTGATAAGTCGAGCCGAATTTAGCTGATTATTTAATGGAAGGCTGCGTGACACGTGCAATTAAAATGGGAATATGATAAGATTATGGTCGTAACGGGGATGTTTATGGATTCGACGGGTATAGTTCGAATTCCGGCTGCGTTTCGAAGGTTGCGACTTCGTAAAAACGCTCAGTTTCAAATTATAACTGCAAACAATAATTCAAACTCTTACGCATACGCTGCCTAACAAGTAAGCATGCGTAAATCCGGCTGGGCTCGTCCATGGTGCAGTACCGGGTTTTATCTAACAGTGGACTTACGCTTGTTGCTCCGGCTTGAAGCAGCAAGAAGAGCTCAATCAAGCTAGTCAATTGGGTTAGCCCTGATCAGCGGCGTTCCAATCGATGAAATTTAAATAGCTGAGATACGAACGTAGACGCCGAAATGGCGATATATTCGGACGCGGGTTCAAATCCCGCCATCTCCATTTGTGAATTTTAAGCGTTGATGGATAACCAGCCATAAAGGTTGATCTACCAACGTTTTTTTATTTCAGCAAGTAAAAAATTTTAATATTTCACAAGTAACTACGGTCAAAAATGTAGTCACAAAATGCAAAATGAATAAAAAAACCATCACCGATCATTTTGATCAGTGACGGTTTTTTTAATATTGGTAATGGTTATTTGGCATCAATGGCTTTAACAACGTCTTTTTCAACGTCGCCAACCGTCTGGCGCTTTAAGTCATCTTCAAAATTCCGCTGAATCTTGAGCAGCTTATCGCTCAGTGCCTGGTGAATATTGCGTCCCACTGGGCAGTTGAGATTAACGTGCTCATGAAAATTGAACAGCTCATCCTTATTTTTTTCCACGGCCAGATAGACATCATAAAACGTAATCTGATCCAAGGGCTTGAGCAGCTTGATACCGCCCGGACCCCGCTTGGTATCGATCAAACCGGCATGCTTGAGCTCCGACATCAAATTACGGATGATCACGGGATTGCTGCCGATACTGTCGGCCAAAGAAGCACTGTTGACTGTTTCTTGATCGCCAAAATAATCAATTGCCACCAGCATGTGAATGGCAATCGTAAACTTAGTTGAGATCTGCATTTAAACACTTCTTTTTTGTATTCTATAAAAATATTCTATTACAGATTTCGAGGAATTGCGAATCGGCTTTAGGCCTCAACTACTGAGATCCGTTGCTGAACATGATCGCCACTTTCGATCTCATCGATCATGGCAATGGCATAATCGGTATATGAGATTACGCTTTGCTGACGATCATTGAGCATGAATTCTTCGCCACCAAGCAGATACTTGCCAGTCTTTTGTCCATCAGCTTGAAAATCAGCTGCTGGTGAAACATAGGTCCATTTGGTATCCTTTGAGGCCCGCAGAACTGCCAGTGCTGCACCATGAGCAGCACTGACTGGCTTATAGCTGGCAGGAAAATCAGGCTGCAGTTCCAGCGTTGAGGTGTGCTCTGGATTCATGTACAGCGACCCAGCTCCACCAACGACCAAAAGCCGTGTGTCGGTTTCTTTTAACAGGTCCGCCAGATAAGCCGCCGCTTTAGAGATTACGTACAAATCAGTCAGGCGCCACGTTCCAACGGCATCAACGACTGCATCAAATTCCTGCAGATCGACCCTAGTCAGTTCAAAAATATCTTTTTGTACGTATTTAACCGCCTGGGTGTTATTTTCATGCCGGCCAAACGCAGTTACGTCAAAGCCGCGTGAAACAGCCTCACTGATGATTTCTTTGGCAACACGTCCATTGGCGGCAACCACGGCAATTTTTTTAGTCATTTGAGATTCCTCCATTTTTTTGTAATATATTTCATTACATTTTTGTTATTTATAATATATTATGTTATAAACTATTTGTCAATATGATTATTACAAAAAAGACCAGTCTCCGTTAAGAAACTGATCTTTGATGTTATTAATTATCGGCAATCACGACTTTAGTACCTTCCGGCAGATTCTGTTCCATCCATTTGGCATCCGGAACGGACAGCCGAATACAGCCATGCGAGCCGGTCGACTTACCCAGTTTGGCTGCTTCTTTTAGATTATAGGAGCCGTCTGCCTTGGTTGGTACCGAGTGGAACAGGTACTCACCATGATTGAGCCAGGAAACGTAGTAGTTGGCACCTTCACCCAGCTCTTGGTTAAAGAAGCTGTCACCTCGTTCAGCCTGTACGTAAAAGGTGCCAGTTGGCGTAGCGCTCTTCATTTTGCCGGTCTTGTCATCTTTTTGATAGACGCCACCAGAGCTGTACATGGTGTAGATAATCTTGGAGCCATCATAAAGGTAGGTCCGGTTGCCCTTTAAGCTGACCTTGACCCACAGATCCTTAACCTTGCTCCGATCAGGATACGGAATGGTTTCAGACGACTTTTGCCAATCAATCGGCGTGCGCATGTTGCTGTCTTCAGAACTGGAATCTTTAGCTGTGGCCTTGGACTTGGCAGTCGTAGAAACCATACTGCTGGTGGCCGAAGACCGGTTAAGATGACCATACATGTACCAGCCGCCTAAAACAATTACGATTAAACAAATCAACCAATAAATAGCGTGTTTTGATTTCAATTTTCTTTCTTCCTATTTTTATTGTAAGATTATAGCAAATTCAACGGATAGGGGGATTTGCATTGCAAACCAACTTAAAAATTGCCTATCTTTCGGTAATCTGATTTGCTGCTGCAGCTATTATTCTATCAAATTGGCACTGATAATGCTCGGGGGAAGCAAGATTGAATCACTTTTTTAAGAAAACTGTTGGCCACTATTAAAATGGGATCACCTGTCAACTGCAGACCATCCCATTTTTATTAGGTTTATTCTCGACCCGACAGTACGATTGCTTGAGCTGTCACACATAAAACGTCAGCAACCGCAATCAATAACAGGACTGTTCCAATCCCAAGATGAATCAACGGAATAAAAAAAGTCAATCCATCATATAAAAGCAACGGTAAAAACAATAAGATATTGCAAACAGCAAAATGCTTGGGCAAATCTGGCCGCTGCCATAGTTTTTTAAGCTGTCCATTTTTCCTTGCACCAATCAATAAATTATCATTTCAACGTGTTCTGGCAAATTGGCATTCAACCATTTAGCATCGCTTTTTGATAATAGAATCGTGTCATTTGTCTTGTTATTGTTTTGTGATCTAGCTTCAAAGTCCGCACTTTTGCCAATGTTCAACCAGTCAGATGATTTAACGCTATTGCCATTTGCATCATAATGATAAATCGAAGTTTCCCTTAGATCACCAACCGACACGCAACAATGTCGATCTGCCAAATTAAACCTGGCATTTAGGATGTAGATGATCTTTTGCCCACTTAAAATATAGACGCAATTTTGATTTGACATGGCAATCATCTTTAATGCTGGCTGACTCTTTAAGCCCGGGTGAAGACCAACTTCTGAAGCGCCATTGCCTTGCTGATTAAACAGTCGATTATTTTGAATGCGCCAATTACCTTTTAATTGTGACGGCAGTGGTCGCATTAACCCAATCAGATTGATCAATATCAGACCTGCCAAAATGATCAATGTACTGAAATGCAGCATTTGCTTGATTTCTCGATTTATTTTTTCTAAAAGTCACTCCCCATTTTAATCTGAAAATTCTGATTCTAATAAAATAATTTATATTAACTATGTTTAGATGATATATAATTACAGAGTTTCCCACAATATATACCTAGCTATTTTAGATAATCGTTCAACATGCTTTAAATTTCAAGTCTTCTAATTGCGTCCGCTTTTTGGTTACCCCACAAACAAATCTTAAACATTGTCTCGTTGACAGTGTGATAAAATGTCGCTGATATCTATTTTTGATCTGTCTACTAGGAGCTATTTTCATGAAAAAAATTATCACTGTTTTTCTGACATGTTGGCTAACGCTGCTGAGTTGGCTACCAATCGCCCATGCCGAAACGTTTTTAAACGTCAATCAACTGGATGCCTCAGCTGCCCTGGCAATCGATGCCAAAACCGGCCAGATTCTATATTCACAAAACATTAATCAGAAGTTACCAATTGCATCAATCAGCAAGCTTTTAACGGTCATGGTCATTGAAGATGAGATTAATAATCATCAACTGAGCTGGAACACTAAGATCAAGATCGATCAAAAAGTAGCGGCGATTGCCAATGACTCAGAATACTCAAACGTCAGCCTGACACAAGGACAATCCTATACCGTATCTGACCTGGTCAAAGCCGCTTTGATCAAGTCAGCTGACGGGGCTACCGTCGCCCTGGCTGGTGCTTTAGGCGACAGTACCGCTCAATTCAACCAAAAACTGCAAAAAAAGGCGCGCCAAATCGGTATCAAAGACGCAACCATCGTCAACAGTGTTGGTTTAACCAACAGTCAGCTAAAAGATCTGGCTGTCAAAAACATTGATGACAATGCCGAAAACATGATGTCAGCCAAAGACGTTGGCAAAATGGCAGCCTATTTGGTCAACCACTATCCTGATCTGCTCAAGATCGCCGGTCAGACCTCATTTGAAATGGACGGTCAAAGCTATACCAACATCAATAAAATGCTGACGGAATCCAAGTATCAGACCAACGGCGTGACGATCGATGGCTTAAAAACCGGAACCTCCGATGCGGCCGGTGCTTGTCTGGTCAGTACGGCTACCTTCCAAAACCGTCATATCGTAACGGTCGTACTGCATGCCAATGGTGACAGCACCGATGCGCGGTTTACGGCAACCCAAAAGCTGTATCAGTTGATCGTCAACAGCAGCTTAACGCCACAAAAGGTTGCTTTACCTAAGTCTTTTTATCAGCGCACCGTAGTCAAATTTCTGTTTTTTAAGCACCAGATCACATTGCGTCCGCGTTCGATTACCATCTGGGAGAATGCCAACGATGCTGCCAAGACATCCAGTCTCACCATCTATGATCATCTCTTAACCAAAACCAATCAAAACGGTCAGCTTAAAGCTCCAATCAAAAAAGGGCAGTCGCTGGGGTATTCATACGTCAAGGTTAAAGGCGTTCAATTTCTCAATAGTCACGGCCTCAAGCTGCATCTGTTCAGCCAGACCGCCGTCCAATAATCAAAAGGTCAGTGATCTTCACTGGCCTTTTAATTATGCCTGATGTTATCAAATCTCTTCATTATTAATTTTTATAAATTATTAACAAAAAAAGAGCGTATAATTTATACTAATTTACAAATGTTTATTGAGAGAAGGAATTCTAATATGGATTCACAGTCGTCAAGTACCAAGATCAAGCTTGGCGCACTGGTTTTGATGATTTTTTCATCGATTTTTGGCTTTAGCAATTCACTGACTGCGTTTTATCAGATGGGCTATGCCAGCATCATTTGGTATATCGTAACCGCAATCTTGTTCTTTTTGCCTTCTGCCTTGATGTTTGCCGAATACGGGGCTTCGTTTAAAGCGGCCAAGGGCGGCATCTTTTCCTGGCTAAGAGGCTCAATTGGCGAAAAGCCAGCCTTTATCGGGACCTTTATTTGGCTTGCCGCCTGGGTCATCTGGCTGGTTTCGTCAACCCAGTTTTTCTTAGTGTCGGTGTCAACCATGATTTCAGGTCATGATCAAACGCAGACCTGGCATCTGTTTAACTTGAGCGCCAATCAGACATTAGGGATCTTAGAAATTGTATTTTTATGCATCGTTACTTTAATTGCCTCTAAAGGGATTGATAAAATTGCCAAGATCTCTTCTTTTTGCGGCATCTTTACCTTGGGAATCTCAATCATTTTTATTCTGGCCAGTCTTTTGGTTTGGATCTTAGGGCATGGTCAGCTGGCTCAGCCAATGACAACTGCCAGTCTGATTCATTCACCCAATGCCGCGTTTGTCTCGCCAATTGCCGTGATTTCTTTTATCGTTTACGCTCTGTTTGCCTATGGCGGCTTGGAAACAATGGCTGGCGTGATTGATTCGGTCGATCAGCCTGAAAAGACCTTTCCACAGGCCATGATTATTGCGATGTTTTTAATGACCTTTATCTACATTGCCGTAATTTTTCTTTGTGGGGTCTGCACCAACTGGCAGGCCGTTTTGAGTGGCAAAAACGTTGATCTGGCAAATGTTGAATATGTTTTAATCAACAATATGGGACTGGTAACGGCCCAAAAACTGCGGCTGTCGCATGCCGTTGGGATCACTTTAGGAAAGGCCTTTACCGACGTACTGGGTGGTCTGGGAGGCGCGTTTGTTATGACCTACTCGCCGATCAAGTCGTTTATTGAAGGATGAGATCCGCGCCTTTTGCCTAAGAAGCTAACTGTAATGAACAAGCATGGCATGCCATCATTTGCCATGTGGATTCAAGTTGTGATCGTCTCAATCATCATCCTATTTATCTCGTTTGGTGGCGATGCAGCCGGTCGTTTCTATACTATTTTAACGGACATGATGAAAGTTTCTTCATCCGCACCGTATCTGTTTTTAGTTGGGGCCTTTCCGTTCTTTAAAATGAAGCATGATCTGGATCGACCATTCGTATTTTACAAAAATATGACGACAACCTGGATCGTATCAATCGTGGTCTGGCTAGTACTGGCAGTCGGCATCATCTTTACCTGCGTTGAGCCAATTTCGGAGCATGATTATGCCACCGCCTTTTGGACGGCAATCGGGCCCGTTGCGTTTGGCGTTGTGGCCTGGATTTATTATTCATGGGCTGAGCACAAACACATTTTAGATGATGAACCTGCTGTCTCAGCTGAAGAAAACGCTAACTAACGACATTTGACTCAGAGTAAAAATAGCGCTGTATCAAGCTTTGATGAGCTCGGTACAACGCTATTATTTATATTGGCTTAATTATTTAAGACTGGCAGCCATCTGAACCAAGGTATCAGTACTGTGCGCTTCCATGGTATAAACGACGTTGCCGCGCATCCAGGTCAAAACCTGAGGCCGCTCACCATCGCCAACGCTGACCTCAAACGTCCCCGTTCCGCGATCATCAGGAGCTGGCAGGTAGTACTGCTCCAACAGTGCGACGATATACTGAGCAGTTGGCAAAGGATCTTCACCATTGACCGCCGCGGCATGCACCGTCAATTGCCATTTGCCCTCTTTCCAGGTCAGATAGCGCTGCCCAGCCCCGGCATCGATCGTACCCTTGATGCCATGACCAAGATCAACCGTTGCAAGGCCGCTCGTATCAAGGTCATAGTTTCTGATTGCTTGTGCTGCTGCTGATTGGCTGGCATAGGTCTTCTTATTGAAAACCAAGTATGGAATCTGCGAGCTTAGGGTAGCATCATTCAGGCTCTTAGCTGTGTAGCCCACGCTGTAGTAGATCGTGTAGCTGTCCGCATTGCCCGAATAGCGAACGTTGAGGTGTCCATTGCTGGTTGACAGTCCCGACGTGGTTGGCAAAAGAACGTTTTTACCCAGTTTGGAGCGCATCGACTGGTTGAATGCCGTCAGCCGCTGCACATCGCTACCGGTTGGATTGACAGCACTGGACTTGGTCTGACCGGTTAAAGAGTTCGTCGTTGAGCCAGCTGCAGATGATGAAGCAGTAGAACTGGACTGGCTGGCTGATGATTGAGTTGAACTAGAAGACTGGGCAGTCGGAGATGAACTGATCGACTGTGATGACTGGCTGGCAGCTTGTTTGGCTGTCTTTTTGGCGTTCGAATGCTGTTTGGCGGTTTTAACGCTGCTGGAACTGGACGCATCTTTTTGACTGGACGTGGTTGAAGAACCGCACCCAGTTAAAAGCATGGCCAGGATTACTGCACCAGCCATTAAATTGAATTTCTGTTTCATTGGGCTTCCCTCCCATTGGTTAACTTGAGAAAGCGTTTTCGATTAACTATATTATCCATCAAATCAACGTAATAGACAAATTCAATTTAAATCATCCTGAGCCGCGACCACTTTATTGCAAATAAAAAACCGCCGGGACCTTGATCCCAGCGGCAGTTGGATTGGCTAAAACACCAAGCGGGCACCTAATACCAAAACGGAGATGGCAATTACGACACCCACGCATTCAACGAAAAGGCAGCTGATGTTGATTGTCGTTGCTACCCAGGGGGCTGTTTGCGGCAGGTTATCCTGCACATCCTTCAATACGACAAACAAACTGCTGAGACCCAAAACGGCAAAAACGATCAATGCACCGAAAAGAGCGGCTTGGTTAAGAGCAGCAACAGCAACAAACATAGTAAAACTTCCCTTCTGTAACTTATTTGCATGGCTTATTCTAACACAGGAATTTTTTAAATCCACCCTGCATCCCTTGACAATCACTGCGGTTTATGGTTGAAAATGTTTGAAAAATGAATAAATTGGTTTTTAAACCATAAAAGTCGTTTAAACCTTGATTAAACCATAATTTATGCATATTTAATTTTTAAAATTATTTTTTGAAAAAATTTTTCGTCACTTTTAAGGCAACGCTTTCACAATTAATTTAGTTAATTTTTAGCGTTTTACCTCGATTTTTACCGCTATTTTTTCACAAACTTATATGTTAAATTTATCATATTTAGTCAAAAAAACAGCTCCTTATCCCGATTTTGAGATAACGAGCTGTTTAACATTTAAACGATACCTTGCGCCTCCATGGCATCGGCAACTTTTAAGAAACCGGCAATGTTAGCCCCAATAACGTAATCACCTTCATGGCCATATTCCTTGGCTGCGTCATCGATACTATGATAGATGTTGATCATAATGTCTTTGAGCTTGGTATCAACTTCGGCAAAGCTCCAGGACAGCCGCTCTGAATTCTGGCTCATTTCCAATGCCGAAACGGCAACCCCACCGGCATTGCTGGCCTTGCCTGGTACAAACAAAATGTCATGCTCTTTAAGGTAATTGGTAGCCTCGTAGGTCGTTGGCATGTTGGCCCCTTCGCAGACTGCCAGAACGCCATTTCCAACCAGCTGCTTGGCATCCTCAACATTCAGTTCATTTTGCGTAGCACACGGCAGTGCCACATCGGTCTTGATGCTCCAGACACCGCGGCCTTCATGATATTCGGCACTTTCTCGCTGACTGGCGTATTCAGTTAAACGCTGGCGCCGATTCTCCTTGACCTCTTTTAACAAAGCCACGTCAATACCAGCTGGATCATAAACCCAACCAGTTGAGTCAGAACACGTTACCACCTTGGCCCCCAGCTGCTGTGCTTTTTCAATTGCATAGATCGCCACGTTACCTGATCCCGAAACCGTTACCGTCTTATTCTTCAGGTGGGTACCGTGATCTTTTAGCAGCTCTTCAACCAGATACAGCAGGCCATAGCCCGTTGCCTCGGTCCGGGCCAAAGAACCGCCAAATGACAGACCCTTACCCGTTAAAACGCCCTCATAGCGATTAGTTAGGCGCTTGTATTGACCATACAGATAGCCAATCTCACGGCCACCCGTTCCAATATCACCAGCAGGTACATCAATGTCGGCACCAATGTATTTATGCAATTCGGTCATAAAGCTCTGGCAAAATGCCATTACCTCTCGATCGGACTTGCCTTTAGGATCAAAGTCGCTGCCACCCTTAGCTCCGCCAATCGGCAGCGTCGTCAGTGAGTTTTTAAAGATCTGCTCAAAGCCTAAAAACTTAATGATCCCCAGATTAACGGTTGGATGCAGCCGCAAACCGCCCTTGTAGGGACCGATTGCATCATTGAACTGAACTCGATAGCCATTGTTGACTTGAACCTGGCCATGGTCATCAACCCAGGATACCCGGAACATGATTTGACGATCCGGCGTGGTTAAACGCTCCAATAATGCTTCCTTGCGATAATGATCCTCATTGCGCTCAATTACTGGACGCAGTGATTCCAAAACCTCCTTGACTGCCTGGTGAAACTCAGGCTGTACAGGATTTTGCTTAACTACACGGTCATAAACTTCATCAACATATGCCATTTGTCGGCCCTCCTAAGGGAAACTTTATTTAATGAGACTGCTCATTGATAATAATCTTACACTATTAAATTAAAAAAATCTCTTTTTTTAATTATTTTCACATCAAAAAAGCGATCAGTCCTGTCAACCAATCGCTTTCTTTTGCTTGTCAACCACCATCGGCTAAAGTCGATGGCTTGTGGGCAAACACCCCGATATTGAGTGTCTGAACCACAATTTGCATAGATACGGACGATTTACTCAAACAGCCGCAGTTGCTTGAGCAGTGATCATCTAATTACCAATGCCTTTTACGTCCCCAGGTTGCCATAGGGACGATATATCAATAGTTGTTAGATAGTCAGTCTTATAATGCTGTAATACTCACTTTGATTCTCAGTGATGCAGCTACTAAGTTAATTACTATCTACAAGGATTAGATCATAGTAGGCCTATCCATCCCATGACTAAAGTCACGGGATTTCCGGCTAGACATAATTAAAGAACCGTCAAATGCATCTCGCCATCTCGTACCAGCTTCATCTTCTTCATAAGTTGGAAGCCAACTACGGAAATTAATGCCGGTAACGCCATGCCACATACAACATAGGTCACAAACGCATTGGTACTCTGCCCCCAGAAGTAGATCGGTGCAATAAACGAGTTAAGTCCCAGGCCGCCAACCGTATAAGTGGCACGAAAATGAAGCATTACTGTTGCCAGTGGTGCACAGGCCGCTGCTGCCACGACTGGTGGGTCAGTTGCAATGGATTTACGATCAGATTCGGAAACTGCAGTTTTGGCGTAACCACGAATTGCGCAATATTGGCCCCAACCGTATTCTGCCGCCAAGACATTGCCGTAAAGCCGACAAACTGCGCCGTAGTACCAATTGCCGCGGCAGCTGAAAAAACCGGATCAAGCATCAATGCTACTGCCAGTGCCGCTGAAGATGCAGGTGTCATCAAAAACAGCGCCCAAACCACCGAAATGCAGATTGAGCCAAGCACTGGGTTAACCGTCATTGACTTAGCAATGAAGGCACTAACAGCAATCAGTGCTGGCGTAACAACAGCTGCCAATCCCAGACCGGCCATCGTACCAACCATAGTAGCAGCGAACGGAACCAGAACCATATCCAAAGGCGTCTTACCCGAAAGGTACTTGCCGACCAACGCTGCTATCAGAGCCGCACAGACCGCTGAAACTGGCTGACCGGTAGTAAAGATCCCAGTACCTGCTGCTTGAACGGCAGTCTGACCGGTTGCCGTCACGGTTGCCACCCCTTTGGCTGCTGCAACAAAATGAACAGCATTAGAACCAACCGTTGCTGCAATCATGGAGCTAAACATAACCAGCATAGTCGTCTTCAGCTCAACGGCAACAGCAATCCCCAGTGCCGGTGCCAAAAGATCCTGGGCCAGCGTACCGGCCATATACAGCGGTTGAAAATGAACGAAACCTGCAATCGTCTGCATCAACAGCCCCATTCCCAGCGTAACCAGAATGGCATTGGCTGCAGCTGCGGAAACGTTGTAGGCATATTCTTTATAGTAGTCTTATGCACGGCTTTTTCACGTGCACTCATACTAAAATTCACTTGTTTGGTATTGGCTGCTTGTTCCATTGACACTACCTCTTTCTACTTATGCTTTTCTCTCTCAATATAAAAACATCCACTGCCGATTCAACAAGCAGTGGATGTTAAGCAAAGATTTGAATTCATGCTTATCCACTACTCGCATTTCGGTTTTAAGCGCGCCCGTGGATAAAAATCTCAATGCTAAAAAGCATGGATTCTTGATCGCACGATTCGCGCGATAATAATGACCAGGATTAGGGAAATAATGGCTAGGACAATTGCTGATTGAATCATGGCGATCAAGCTCCTTTCTTAAAAATAAATGAGATTTATTAATGGATTTATAATATCAGATTATTGCAATAATACAAGACATTATTAATGTTTTGACTTTTATTAAGTCAGTTTATGCAATAAATACAGAAAAGAGCCGCTGTAAGCGACTCCTCTAACAATGCATATTATTTTTTTAATGTACTAAAACTTAATTAACTAACGCTGACCCCGATCACCATTGTTCTTGAGGCGTGGTACGTACTTATTCAAAGCAGCCAACAAGCGATCAACATCTTCAGTCGTATTGTAGATACCAAAGCTGAATCGCAATGTCTCCCAGACTCTAGGACTGTCCTTGCCATACATGGCTACCAAAACGTGGGAAGGATCCAGTGAACCAGACGTGCAGGCCGATCCCGCTGCCCCGACGATGCCATCCAGATCCAGATTGGTCAAAAGTGCATCATTGGGAACGTCTTTAAACCAGATACTGATAACCTGGGGAGCCATCCCCTCGTTTAAGCGACCATTGATCTCAAATTCAATATTATTAGCCTTTAATCCATCAACCAGCCGTTGCTTAAGCTTTAGATAGCGCTTGGTCTGATCTGCCAGATCCGCCATGTGCAGTTCGATAGCCTTGGCAAAACCAGCTGCTGCCGGTACGTTTTCGGTCCCCGCACGCCGCTTGAGCTCCTGGTCGCCACCGCGAACAAACGACGGGAAATTGATGCCGCGTCGCCGGTACAAAAAGCCGATCATCTTGGGGCCATTCAATTTATGACCAGAAACCGAAAGCAGGTCGATCTGATCTTTTTGAACGTCAATCGGTACGGTCCCGTATGCCTGAACTGCATCCGTGTGGAACCAGGCGTTGGTTGGAGCCACGATCTCACCGATTTCATGAATTGGAAGATGGCTGCCGACCTCATTATTGACCATCATGACTGAAACCAGAATCGTATCGGGACGGATGGCCTGCTTTAATTCTTCCAAATCAATCTGACCATTTTCATCCACATTTAAGTAGGTTACCTCATACCCTTGTTTTTCCAGATCCTCTAATGGTCTTAAGATTGCCTCGTGCTCAAAGCGCGTGGTAATGATGTGATGTCCCTCGTTTTGTCGGGCTAGCGCCGTTTGCTTGATAGCTGTATTGTCGCTTTCCGTTCCACCGCTGGTAATTACGATCTCATCATCATAGGCAGCATTAATCGATTCAGCCATTACGTGACGACTGTCTTCTAAGACCTGTTTGGCAATCCGACCATAATAATTGGTTGTTGAAGCATTGCCAAAAACGTTGGTCATCTTATCAGTCATTTCTGAAACGACCTCTGGAGCCATTGGCGTGGTTCCGGCATTATCTATATATACTCGCTTGTCCAAAATTTTCGCTCCCATTTTTTGATTTGGTCAAGGTTCTTAATCTAGCGCATTCTTTAGTATACCCCTTGGCCACCGAGACGCAAAATAAAGCCGCTCAGCTTTGGGGAACTGAACGGCTTTATTTTTAAGTGCTTTATTCAATAATTGGGAGTATTTTTGAGAAAAAGTAGGGGATCATCAAATCAATCACCGTTGCTTGATTAATTTGATTGTCATTATCATACCGATTAAATGCAATTAAGCTGTGTCAGATTTATGAAGTAATTGCGAATAATGGTTAAGAAAGCATTTATCAAGTCTTGATTTTGGCTGAGTTGCCCGGTCTTAATTGAACAAATCGCAATTTCAGCGTACCTGACGACAGATTTTGGCCAATTGATGGCGCTGATCTTTGAAAAAACTATTTTTGGCCGTTACCAAATAAAGCGCGTGCCGAATTGAAAGTTCATTGAGATCCCATTCAAAAAGTTTTCCTGACTGTAGATCATCTTCAACCAAGACCCGATACATAAAGCTGATCCCTACGCCATCCTTTAGCAGGGTAATAATTGTCGCTGGACTGCCGATCTCAATTACCTGCTTAAAATCCGTTAAAGCGCTGCCCTGTGCCTGCAGCCACTTTTCTAAAATCTGCCGCGTTCCCGATCCCGATTCACGAATCAACAAGGGGTAGTCAAATAATTCTGGTAAAGCAACAGGCCGATCGATTGCCTGGCTGCCAAACAACGCAAATGGCTCTAAGCCAATTTCTTCCCAATCAAAGCGCTGATGGTCAAAGTCGCCTTCAACCAACGCTGCATCCAGCTCACCTCGTTGAATCTGGTTAAGCAGCGTTTGCGTATTGCCAATCTGAGTTGTGACCGGCCTGTTTTGGGCAATCATTTCCGTCAGCACCTGCGGTAGCAAAAAACTGCCGATCGAAAGTGTCGCGCCCAACCTTAATGGTGCGGTTTGCCTTTTTAGCTCATCCAGCATTTTTTGATTTTCATGCGCCAAAAAGTTCAAATAATCAACCAAACGCTTGGCAGCCGGTGTTAGAGTTACCTTTTTTCCTTGATGATCCAATAGTCGAAAACCAAGTTCTTTTTCCCAGGCATTCAACTGCTGAGAGACCGCTGGCTGTGTAATAAACAGCTGTTTGGCAGCCGCAGTCAGCGAGCCCGTTTTTGCTACGGCAAGCAGGGTTTGACCACGATAATCGAGTAATGGGTCTTTTTCCATGACTGATACCTCTCTTTTATAAGTAGAACTTTGGATTACTAATAAATACTAATTTTTATTTATTAATATATCATGATAGGCTTAAATCATCAGCAATCTGAGTTAAGAGAAAGGGTTTTGGATATGATTAAGACACTGTTTTCACGGCAGTTCATCGTCGCATTTTTTCTGACACTGCTGTGCTCTTTAGCTGGCTCGTTTTTAGGTGGACTTCCCTACCTGTCTGTTATCGGTGCCTTGGTAATTGCATTGATTTTAGGCATGTTGATGCAATTTGCCAAACCAGCTATCAGCTATGCCCAACCAGGAATCGGTCTGATCTCCAACAAGTTTTTGCGACTGGGGATTATTTTGCTAGGATTTAAGCTCAATTTAATTGCCTTGGCGCAAGCTGGCATCAAAACGATTTTACTGGCCGTTTTGATCGTTTCAGGCACGATTCTGCTGGTCTACAATCTGGCGCGGTATTTTGGCGTTGATCGGCATTTGGCAATCTTGGTGGCCAGCGGAACCGGAATTTGTGGTGCTGCGGCTGTCATGGGGATTTCGTCACAGTTTGACAATGCGGCTGATGAAACCGAAGCCGAGCGGCAACGAGAAAACAAGGTCGTTGCCGTTGCCATCGTTGCCATTTTAGGGACCTTGTTCACGCTTTTAGAGATCGGCATCAAGCCGCTTTTACATATGTCAGCCGTTCAATTTGGCGTCATGACCGGGGGCTCGCTGCATGAAATCGCGCATGCCGTAGCTGCCGGTAGTGCTGGAGGTCCGGTCAGCCTGGATACTGCAATTATCACCAAGCTGTCACGGGTTTTGATGCTGGCTCCGGCTGCCATGATCATTGGCTGGTGGTACCAAAAACAAGGTATCAAGGATGGTCCAATCGTTTTGTCGGCTGACCAAAAACGCGTACCGATTCCATGGTTCATGGTCGGTTTCATTTTGGCCAGCGTCATCGGTACGTTTGTCCCACTTGGCAGTGCCGTTATTGCCGGGATGGTCAAACTGGCCTACCTGGTCTTGGGCATGGCCATGGCAGCATTGGGGATGAGCGTCAACTTCAAGGTTTTATTGACGCGGGGGCGTAATGCATTAATGGCTGCTGTTTTAGGTTCCCTGGTACTGTTGACGTTCGTGATTACTATGAGCAAACTGTTTTTCTAAAACAATCTAAAAAGAGCTAGGGATCTCCCCCCAGCTCTTTTTTAGTTGCTTACAACCGTATTATATTCGGCACCGTTTGGCAGCGTGAACTCAAGATTGTTGATTCCATCATAGCCATTTTGAACGGCATAGTCATAAAGCCTGGTTTCCGTATTGGTAACATGTTTTGGCTTTTCACCAATCGATTTGCGAATTGCCTTGGAAACTCGGTTAAGTTCTGTTGGCGTGACTGCCTGGAAGGATGTGCCATCAATCGTTGCGCTGATTCCCTGCAGATGATCAATCTTAACGTTGCCTAGTGCTGGACTGTACTTAGTATAAAGCGTAGCCACGGCTTTAACCGGCAGATTAGTCCGCACGCCATCGCCAGCTGCCTGCAAAAGCTTATTGGCCACTGTGATTGAGCCATTTTTCTTAAACTTGTTGATAACGGCCTCTAAGACCTGCTGTTGACGGTATTGACGGCCATAGTCGCCTCTTGGATCATCATAGCGCATCCGCGAATATTTAAGCGCTTGGCTGCCATTCAAATGCTGCTTGCCCTTCTTGAAGTGGTGACCCTCATAGGTAAAGGCAAATGAATTATTGGCCGTAACGCCGCCAACTGCATTGACGACTTTTTCCAAAACCCCCATATTGACTGAGGCATAGTAGTCGATCTTGATGCCGAGTAAATCTTCAAGCTGTTTTTTGGTTTCCTTAACCCCACCTAATGAGTAGGCCGCATTTAGCTTAACATAGGTGTAGCCGCCATCAACCTTAACTTTGATCGGAATGTCACGCGAGATTGCCGTCATCCGCACCGTTTTCTTTTTGGGATTGACGGTAATAACCTCAATCGAATCGGTATTGCCGGCCCCCCAGTTTTTACGTCCCAAGGCACCGGAATCGATTCCCAAAGTCATAATCGTGATTGGCTTGCCCTCACGCAGTTTTTTATTAACTTTGGCACTATTGCTGAATACCTTAGAGGCCGTCTGATGAATCTGATAGTATTCATAACCGCCACCAGCTGCCAGCCCGATCACAATCAAGGCCAACAGCCATTTAAGCCAGCGCCATTTTTTCTTTTTTGGTTTAGGCGTTCTGGTTGGTTGTGTTTGTTCTTCCATGTTTTCGTTCGCATCAATAATTAAGAACCCTGCAAAATCAACTTTTGGCGATTCTCAATCAATAACGCGATCCTTCCCGTCATTGATTTGGCAGTCACATAAATAATTGCCACGTTTAGCCTGACTAATTCAATTTAGCAGAAAAATCCAACAACAAGCTCAGTTTGCTTAAAAATTTAAAAAATTAATAATCTTCTTTAGCAAATTTTTAAGTAATTTCCAAAATAAAAACACCGTTCATAAAGAACGGTGACTAAATTACTGTTTTATTAATGTTTGATCTTAGTACCAGCCATTGCTCATCCAGAATTGTTGAGCATTGGTCCAAGAACCGTAACGACTGGCAACGTAATTGTCAGCTACTCGTTCTTGGTTGGCAGCGGAGTAGTCGCCATTCAGGTAGGAAGCGCTCAATTGGTACTTACCGATGTATTGACCGTTACGAGCACCGTAGTTGTTGCCGGATTCACGAGCAGCAATCCATGCCTTGGCAGCTGCTTCGGAACCAGAAACTGATGAAGTGTAGCTGGAAGTGGTTTGTGAAGTTTGAGCAGCAGCTGATTGCGTCGTTGCTTGAGCGGCTGGCTGTGCCGTAGCAGCAGTTTGTGTAGCATCAGTACCTTGGCCATCCGTCTTAACAACCAGTTGTTGACCAACGTAGATCTTGTTGATGTCTTGAATGTTGTTTTGTTGAGCCAGGGTTTGAATCAGGCTGTTGTCGTTAGCGAACTTTTGAGAAATGCTGGACAGCGTGTCGCCGGATTGTACCGTGTAGGTCGTGTCAGCGTTGGCAACCGTAGCCGTAGCAGCAACGCCAAATACAACGGCGCCCAAAGCAGCAGTAACTTTCTTGAAGTTCTTCTTCATAAAAATCAAAACCATCCTTTATCAATTATCAATTCGTTATTTATCATTTCCTTATCAACGATCCCTATCATACACGCTCAATATTACCAACAGATAACAGAGCAATTGCGATTTAAGAGTTTTTACGGCCGTTTTGTAATATTCTGTAACATAACCTTTACCGTTGAATCAGCAATTTGATTATAAATGTTGTTATAGCAATGTTTTTAGGTTTGGCAAACTTTTTATCTAAGTATTTTAAATATTGCAAAAAAAATCGTAAAAAGTCACACAAAAACCATTTTTCGGCTTTCGGCAGCTTTTTACGACCCTTTTTTAAGGCTTGACCATCGTCAATATTACATTAATGTTGCAAAATAATTTTCCAGATAGACAGCTACGCCATCCTCATCATTAGCAGCCGTCAGATGATCGGCAATTTTTTTGACGCTTGCCAATCCATTTGCCATGACCACGCCATCGTCGGCATCTCGAATCATCTCATAGTCATTGTCAGCATCACCAAACGTCATTAGATTCTCAAATCCCCAGCCATAGTGCTGCAGCAATGCTGCCAAGCCAACGCTCTTGTTGACGCCGTTTGGCAAAAATTCCAAAACCATCGGCTGCGACTGGACGACATTGACTTGTTTTTTCAGCTCATCAGGTACGCTTGGCAAGACCTCACGACTCATTTTTTCTGCTGGGATTGCCATAATGGCTTTGGCATAAACATGATCATCACCAGACAGATCACTAAAATCCGCATCCTCAAACTCAATATTTTTTAAGATCGTTTTGTAGATCGAACGCGGCATATCCATAATCTCATAGACACGATCAAAGTCCAAAACATCCAGTGAAAAGTCATGCTGCTTGGCAAAAACAAAAACGGCCTGTAGCTTATCTTTGGTGATACCATGTTCGCTGAGTGCGTTCCGAGTCTGATTATTGACGACTAAGCCACCATTAAAGGTAATCGTATAATCATCAGCCGTGGTCAGCCCCAGCTGCTCGATATAAGGCCAGATAGCATTGATTGGCCGACCTGTACAAAGCACGACTTTGATACCTTGTTCGTGCAGTCGTTTCAAGACTTGCTCGTTTCTTTGGCTGATCTCCTTTTGACTGTTCAGCAACGTATTATCCATATCCAACGCAATCATTTTAATCATATTATTATCTCTTTTCTATTTATTTTTTAGAGTGATTTTGACGATTAAGCGCGTAAAGTAGGCATTCCCCTGCTCATTCATGTGTACCTTGTCTTGGCCAAACCATTCGGCATGACTGCTGGCAGCCTGATTCCAGTCAATCACATGCACATTGTTATGCTGCTTGGCAGTCTGCTTGATCTGATCACAAACCGTCTGTTCCCAGTCACGCGTTGGTACGTGCGGCGTAATCCAATATATCTGATGATCGCTGCCGATTGCATTTAAGATATCATCAATTGTCTGTGTATTCATTGCGCCATTGGTTCCAAGGTTTAGAATCACGATCTTTTGCAGCTGGCCTTTTGCCTTGATGTCTTTAATAACTCCAGGCGTGGCATTGCCCTGACGACCAACTTCAGCGTCAACATAGGCATGCGGCATGATTTCTTGAATATCCTGGGAGGCATCCGCCATTACCGAGTCCCCAATTGCCGTGATCTCAAGCTGTGAAGCGGCTTTTAGCTGAGCTGAGCTCAAACCGTATTTTTTCTGCAGCGACTTGCTGTTGACGTTAACTTTAGTCGTTTTTCCTTTGGCAATTTGTTGATTTTTCTGCGCGGTGGCCTGCTTGCTTTTTTCAATCCGAGTCTGTTCCGCACTCTTTTTAATCGGTCGACTCGGCAGCATCAATCCACACAGAGCGATAAAGCAGATGATCACACCAGGGCCGATCTTGACCCATTGTCGCCAGTCGTGCATCTTAAAATCGATCCAGTGTCGAATGCTGTTTGGCAGATGACGCCATTGATAATGGGCCAATGGCTGTTCAACAAAACGATAGGAAAGCTCGCTGATCACCATGATCAACCCACATTCAATCAGCGCATTGAGCAATGGATGCTGGCCAATCTCAACTACTCGCTCATAAAAGACCATTACCGGCAGCTGATAGACATAGATACCATATGAACGCTGACCGATCCAGGCAAAAATCGGATTGGTCAGCCACCGATTCATATGACTACCGGGATGAACCACGGTCGCAATTAAAAGCATTCCGATCAGACTATAGAAAAACATGCCCCCACGATAGGTCCAGCTGCTCTGCCCTGGTAAGGTAAAAAAGCCCAGCAGCGTAATCAAAAGCGCACCGATCCCAACCCCATCCAAGATTTTGGCGGCCGGCGTCGTCAATTTGGCGTTTAGATGATCGATCGGCCAGCACAGCGCCAGCCAGGCACCCAGAAGCAGCGAAAAGGACCGCGTATCAGTTCCATAATAGACGCGGTTCAGATTATTTTGATCAAATAAGACGGCCATCTCAATTGCTGAGGCAACGGCCAGGATAAAAACGGTCCATTTAATACGCGTGCGTTTTCTCAAGACCAAAAACAGCAAAAACAAGATCAATGGCCACAAGAAATAAAATTGTGCCTCCACGCCTAAGGTCCACAGATGCGTGAACGGCGACTCACCATTAAAACGGTCAAAGTATGACTGTCCATGACCAATTTCCCACCAGTTGTAAACCCAAAGCAGATTGGTAATGATCGTACTCTTTATGTTGTGCAATAGATCGCGGGCAAATACCGTAATATAGGCTGTTGTGACCGTCAGCATAACAATCAGCACCGGATAGAGTCGGCGCAGTCGCTTAAGATAAAACTGTGTCAAGCGAATGCCGCCTGTCTGATCCATTTGACGTACCAGCTGCAAGGTCACGAAATATCCCGAGATCAAAAGAAACAGCGGTACGCCCAGATAGCCGCCCGGCAAGGTTGTTGGCAGCAAGTGATAGATGATTACGCCAAATACGGCCAGCGTCCTGACGCCATCGATTCCGGTCACGTATTGCTTGGATCGCATAAAAACTTCCCCCAAATTAAAAATACAATTTTCATTATAGTCACAGTTGTTCGTCAAGTCTCACCAATTGACGTTTTTTTACAAGGCAGATTGCAATAAATAACTTGAACAAATTTAATGACGCAGATTAAGCAAGAAGATCTCAATTGGAGTTCGCCA
>NZ_CANCWQ010000016.1:0-39616 GCF_947381555.1 Limosilactobacillus pulli | reverse complement strand
TAAGAAGCCGGACGATGAACCAAGATTTGATTCATCGTCCGGCTTTCATTTTGGACTGAGAGTTTTTTCCCAGCCTCTTTTATTATCTGAAACTTTCTGGATCGGCAATGACGTTATCGATGCCATCAGGATTGCCTGACCATTTGAATTTATCGTACCAGATGGCATGTTCTTCAGTATCCAATGAATCGATCTGGATACATTCTTCTGGCGACAGATCAAAATCAAAGATATCCGCGTTTTCTTTCATGCGATCAGGATGCGTGGTCTTGGGAATTACAATCAGATCATGTTGAATGGCCCAGCGCAACTCAATCTGGGCAGTTTTTTTTTGATGGGAGTGTGCAATCTTTTCGATGATCGGTTCATGCAAAAGTCGACCATTACCCAATGGCGACCAGGCTTCCATCTGAATGCCATGCTGCTGGCAGAAGTTGACAATGGCTGGTTGGTGAATCTTGGGATTAAACTCGATTTGATTGATGGCCGGCGTAATTTTGGCATGATCCAATAAATCACTCATTCGCTCAACGTTAAAGTTGCAGACACCGATTGCTTTGGCCTGCCCATTTGCATAGATTTTTTCCATGGCCTGCCAGGTCTGATTGTAAAGGTCATTGACCGGCCAGTGCATCAGTAAAAGATCAACATAATCAGTCTGCAGTGCTTTAAGCTGGCCTTCAAATCCTTTGCGTACCCGGTCATAGCTGCCTTGATCGCCATTATAGATCTTGGTGGTTAAAAAAATACTTTGCCGCGTTCGACCGGTTGAATTAAAGACATCTTGCATCCCTTGGCCAACCGCGCTTTCATTGCCATACTGCTTGGCTGTATCTAATAAGACATAGCCATTTGCCAATGCATCACTAACCATTTTTCGGGTGACGTCAAGAGGAGTTTTCCAAACGCCCAGACCGACTTGAGGCATTAAGAGCCCGTTATTTAACTGGATTTTTGGCTGTAGGTTCTGATTCATGTTAATTCATCTCCGTTTTATAATGACTGATTGCAGCCCATTGCTATTATAAAACTGATCGTGCACGTGAAACTAAGAAAAATAAAAAAGCATGGCCACGCTAGCCATGCCATAAATCCAATTATCTAGGCGTTGACCTGTTGCCAGCGCTTGGTCAGAATTGCGTAGATTTGTTCAATATCTTGACTGGTACCGCGCAACTCATAGTCAGCCAAAAATGGTACCTTGAACTCGTAGGAATACTTACGGGCAGTCAGACAGTATTGTTCGTTAAAGTTACGGTTGCCGCTGCCAACGATCCCCAGGCATTTTTTGGTATTGTCGTTTTCAGCGATATATTCGCCTAAGGCATTGGTCATTAGTTCTTTAACGCCCGAATCAAAACCATTGCCGCCATCCAGATAGGTTGGTACAAAGGCAAAGAAGGGCTCGGTTTCAGCAGCTGGTAGCGTCTGGTCGGTAATTTCCTTAAGATTAATGGTAGGCAGCTGCTCGTTAAAACTGTGCTGTTGTTGGGCATAGGCCTGCAGACGAGTTAAAAAAGAGCGAGTATTGCCCTCAATGGAGATAAACAGAATGTTCATATCGTTTGCGTCCTCTTTCTTATTAATAGTCGATAACCTACATTTTAGCTGATTTTCTTAACAGTTGATACTGTCTTTTTCATGAGATTTTATCGATAGGTTTGTTGGATCAATCAAGTTATAATAAATTTAAAGCACTGAAAGGAATGATTTGCCGTGGTTGAAATAGCTATTCATAATTTGACGATTGAGGCGGAAAATGGCAGTCAACTGTCAAATATCGATATGACGCTGCAATCGCCTAATGTTGCTGCTTTTTGCAGTGATGATCCGCTGTTTGGCGAGACACTGTTTGCATTGCTGCGTAAACGTGGCCAGCCAACCAGCGGCACGATTCAAATCAACGGCCAGCCATTAAAAACATTGCGTCATCCTGAAAAGATAATCGGTATGCTGGATGATTTTAAAATAAAGGATCATTGGCTGATTCAAAAGGCCATTCGCCAAGCGCAAAAAAGCAGTGATCATTCGATTGATGATGAGCAGGCTGAACTGATCTTAAAACAGTTTGCTCTTGATGGGCAGCATTCAATCGGTAGCTTGAGTTTGGATCAAAAAATCACGCTGCGAATTATTCTACTGCTGGTTAAACAGCCCAATGTAATTCTGCTTGATCATGCCACGGATCAACTGGCGCTGCGCCATGCCAGAGCAGTTTGGCAACTGTTGCGCAGCTATGCTCAAAAAACCGATGCTCTGATTTTGATGACCAGCAGCAATATAACCACCATGATGAGCTGTGCTGATGATATCTACTACTTTAGCCGCGGTTATCTGACCTCAACGCGTCACCTGCATCCGCGAACCGGCGTTGACTGCGTAATCACGGTTTTTGGGACTGGTTTTCCGATTGAAACGGCGCAAAGACTTGGGGCTCATATCTTAGAAGAGGCCCCTGAAGAAACACGTTTTTTGTATGCCGGCAATATTCAAGCAATCTTGCCATTGCTGGAGCAAAGCACGATCACTGATGTCCGGATAGAGGATGCCACGGTCGAAGACGAATTGATGACCTATTAGATCTAATGAGGTGATTTTTATGAATCGAATCGTATTGATTGGCCAGCGTACCGATAGATTGATTGAGCAGCTGCATGAACGGCTGCCAGAAGCCATCGTTGAACCAAGTTTTCATTTTAAGCTGCAGAGCCAGGATACATTATGCTGGCTGCCCATGGCAAATGATCCAGTTGATCAAGATGTCTATGACCTGGTTGATTTAATTGATGACAGTCATGAGACACCTAAAAAGATCGTTATGCTCTCGATTGCCGGGACTGCCGATGACGCAGCCAAAGAACAGCTAGAATCTTGGTATGGCAAATCAGCGCTCGATACGGTTTTGGCTCATCAGTATGCCATCAAGATGATTGATGAGCTGGAATTTCCATATGTGATCGTACGCTCTTTACCGATTGTTCCACGCGAAACCGCCTTAAAGATCGTTGATGAAGGTCAGCCATTGACGGGACAAGCAGTTGGTTTAAAACAAGCGGCGCAGGTTTTAAAAGCGGCCTTAATGACTGACCGCTATTACAATCAGTCAATTGGTATTGAAGACTAGAATCAAAATGCTTTGATGAGTAGCTGAGTGTCTTGATGCGGTATACTTGTTTTTAAAACTAGTAACATGATTAGACTATCCATTGAAATGGGGGACTCTAAATGACAAGCTTTGAACGCTGGCAAGCTAATCTGAGCAAAATCCAGCTGCCACATTGGGATGAATTGCCTGACCTAGATCTGTATGTTGATCAGGTCGTGGCGCTGGTCAATGATCGTGCTCTGGGACTGGGAATTGCACCGATCACCAAGTCCATGATCAATAACTATGTCAAAAAGGGCATCATCATGGCCCCAGTGAAAAAGAAGTACTCACGCTACCAGCTGGCGGCCGTGATTATGGTTGCCATGCTCAAGGGCAGTTTTTCGATACCTTCAATTCATGAAGGTATCAAGCAGGTGACGATCAACAACTATCCGCAGCAAGCCTATGACCGCTTCGTTGATCTGATGAATGCACGACTGCGTAATGAACCAGCGCCAGCTGACAACCAGCTAGATGCAGTTAATGACCAATTGATCGGTTACGTTGTCGAAACGCTGTTTAATCGCATGCAGGCGGCTGAGCTTTTAAAAAACATGAAAGAAGCACAACAGCCACGTGACGTTAAAAAAGGCTAGTCAAGTTTTTGAGCCAGCTCGGTCAGATAGGCGTGACTCTGCAGCTGTTCTTGGCAATTGCCTTGATCTTTTAGATTGATCTCATAGATGCTGGTGGCATTTGGATTCAATCGTGGCAAAACTTCGCGCCAGTCAATTTTGCCGGTTCCCAAAGTTAGACTGTCATGAGTCTGGCCCATTGAATCAACCAAGTGATAATGAACGATCTGATCCTTAAGATGGCTCAGTGATCCTTGCAGACCAAGGTTGTCGCCATGCAGCCAGATAAAACAATGCGAGGTGTCAAAGGCCAAACGATAATGATGCCTCAAGATCTCGTCTTCCATGACTGGATCACCATAGGAAAAAAACCGGGGCAATCGAATTTTCAAACATAATGTGTTCACCACCGGCCTTAGCGAATCGATCCAACCGATCAAACGCTGCCTGCTGAGCTGTTTGTAGATCGGGATAACAATCGATATATTCAGTCGTTTCCTGAGCATAGGCGCCGTGGATCAGGCATTGGACGTCAAGATCTTTGGCCAATCTGATCAATTGCATCGTAGTATCTTCGATGAATCGGTATAATTTTGGAAACTGCTTTTCAGGAGCTACGATCTCGGCATGGGTCTGACCAAACTTCATCGGATGATGCAGTACGATCTTTTTGACGCCATGACTCAGCACGTACTGAACGGCCTCATATAAATGCTGATAGCCATCGGGCGTGAAGTCGTTGGCATCAGTATAAAATTCGTAAACGTCGGGATGATGCTGCAGTCGATCGTCAATCTGGGCCAGATTACTGCTGCCCTTTAGTCCAAGCAGTATCTTCATTGTTAAATTGCCCTCCTCTTTAAACAAATTATCGTTTTAATTATATGCCAGTTGTGGGGCGTTGCCTTGAATTATGTTTCATTGCTGATCGAGTTTATTATGGTGAAATTAAAAAAATCTTATTTTATCTTGAATTTCTAATTTTAAGGTCCTATAATGGGGCCAACAAATTTGATTACGGAGATGAAATCATGATCCAAGTATTTTCTAAGGCAACGTCTTATCAACGCTATCTGTAAAAGATAGTGGTTGTATTCGTTATGGATGCAGGCACAAAACAGCTTGTATCCGCGGAAGCTTGGCATGATGCCGCCGCGGTTTTACGTGGCGACTGATGATTCATCTGAATGGCCGTCACGAAGCAGCGTGGCGGTTTTTATTTTGGAAAGGATGAATGGCCAATGGAGAAGCAACAGCTAAGAATGACGGAAAGTCTGGGCGTAATCGTTGTTATGTTTTTGATTTTAGGAACCTTGATCATCAAATACAAGATGAGTCCCCAGATTCCGATCCTGTGCGTCTTTACGCTGCTTTTATTTTATGGTCGGTTGCGTGGCTTTGCCTGGGATCAGATTATTGATGGCATTGCTGAAGGGATCAAGCCAGGGATTATTCCGATGATGATCTTTATGATGATCGGCCTGTTGATCAGTACCTGGTTGGCATCGGGCACGATTGCAACGATTATGGTCATCGGTTTTGATTTGATTTCAGTCAAGTTCTTTATTCCCACCGTCTTTTTAACTTGCGGCATTGTAGGAATTATCGTAGGCAATGCCTTTACGACGATTTCGACTTTAGGATTGGCCTTTATGGGGATTGGTCACGTGCTGGGCTTTAGTGATGCCATGACGGCGGGAGCAATCGTTGCCGGCGGCTTTTTGGGCAACAACCTGTCACCATTGTCTGATACTTCCAATTTGACGACCAGTCTGATTGGCAATCGGGTTCCCGAGCACTTGAAAAACACTGCCAAGTCCGCGGTTCCTGCCGCCTTGATTGCTGCTGTCATCTACGCTGTGATTGGTTTTAGAAGTACCAGTGCCGATCTGTCACGCGTTGATGTTATCAGTAAGGCGCTCAAGGCCAGTTTCCATGTTGGGGCCTGGTCGCTGCTGCCAATTTTGGTGCTTTTGATCATGTCGCTGCGGCAGGTGCCAGCAATTCCAACGTTGCTGGCGGGCTCATTTACAGCTTTGGTTTTAGCCAAAATCTGGACGCCGTCGCTGTCATTTGCGCAGATCAGCAATCTATTAATGAACGGTTTTCAGATGCACGGCAGCAAGCTGCTTAATACATTGATGTCTGGCGGCGGGATTGCCCACATGCTTAATTCAATTGCCCTAATTTTATGTGCTCTTTCGATGGGTGGGCTTTTGATGCAATATGGGGTGGTTGATCAATTGCTGCTTGCCTTACAAAAATTGGTGAACACGCCATTTAAGCTGGTCTTGGCAACCATTGTCAGTGGGGTAGCCGTCAACGTAATGATCGGCGAAGAATATCTTTCTGAGATTTTGCCAGGAACGGCCTTTAAATCGGCCTACGAAGAACAGTATCTTTCCAAAAACATGCTGACGCGCTCATTGGTAGCTGGTGGTGCCGACATCAATCCACTGGTACCATGGAGCGTTAGCGGGATCTTTATTGCCGGCACGCTGAGTCTGCATGATTACGGCTACGTTGCCTTTACGCTCTACCCGTTGCTTAACCCATTGGTAACTTTGATTCTGGCGGCATTGTCAGGAAGAAGGCAGCGGAAAAATCAAAAGCAGGCATTGGCTTAATACAAAAAGCGCACCTCGGTTGAGGTGCGCTTTTGTTATTAAAGGTTTTTATCCATGATGAAGGTTAGTTTGGAAAGTTCTAGGCCGTGCATGATCAGCTGGCTCATCAATTCCTTGGTGCGCTTGGCCATTTCAGCAACCATCTCATGCGTCTTTTCGCTTAGTACGTCGCTGGCGGCATTGTTGTCCATGCCCTTGACCAAAGGAGCCGTTTCGTCGATCCACTTGTAGAAATATTGACGGGCATCCTTTAGGTAGTCTAGATCAGCTTGCAGGAACTCAGCGTGATGGCTTTCAACAATCATCGAAAGGGCTCGGTACATCCAGTAGGCACTCTTAAGATTCATATTGAGCTCTTTAGGCGTGTTCTTGTAGCTGGCATCTACGTCAGCCGCATTGCCAAAGAATGGTACGTAAGGCGTAAACGTAGGAATCCCAAAGCTCATCCACATAATCGTAGAGGCCGCTTCTGGCAGATCAGGCCGAACTTGTAGAATATGTGAGTTTTGGGTCCGATTCAACGAGATTGGCCTAAACATGTGCTTTTCTTCGTCAGTACCATGACCCAGCGGATCATAAGGCGTGTTTTGGTAGTGGCTGCTCAAAACTTCTTGAACGTCTTCTAAGGTAATCTTGTGGTCTGCTTTCATAACAAATGGTAGATCAAAGTCCAGTGGGTTCATCTCGACATCTGGATTCAAGACCTTGTGTCCGTACCATTGACGTGGCGTATTGTAGTGCTGGTCAAAGACTGTTGCCGTACCAAAGATGTGCCGGAAGTTCCAGCCATCACGATCAGGATTCAAGTGGTGCTCGTCAACGAATTCGCGAATCGTATCGTCCCACATAAAGTTTTCAGGATCGTTGAAGTCGACTTCTTGAATGGCGATTCGATTGCCGGTTACCGCATAGCAGTCATCGGGAATGCGCTGAGCGACCCAGTGGTGACCGGTGATGATCTCCATGTACCAGACATCGTTTTTGTCACTGAAAATTACGCCATTGCCTTCTGCCGAGCCGTACTTTTTGATCAGCTGGCCCAGGTACCGTACCCCTTCTTTAGCACTGTTGATAAATGGCAGGGTAGCGGCCACGATCAAGTCCTCGTTAATACCGGTATCCTCAACCAATGGATCAAATGCCAAGACGCGCTCGTTGGAATAGGTACTTTCCGTAGCACTCATGCCAACGTTTTTTTCATTAAAACCGCTTTCGTCAAAGACACCTTCCGTTTTGTAGTTGACGTTTGGCGTCCCTTGGTAGCGATAGCCATCAGCAGGACGGTCAACTACGCATTTGTTGAGGTAGGCCTTAACCTGGTTTGGCTGATTATGATATGCCGGATAGGTAACAAAACGCTGTGGGGTCAAGGGACCAAACGTATCGTCATTTCTAGCAGCCATAGTCGAGCCATCGATGGTAGCATTTTTGCCGACCAGAACCGTGGTGCAGGCAGACAGATTTTTCTTCATTTTGCTAAACCTTCTTTTTCTACAAAGATTCCTAATTGTGTTATAAAAACAATTTTAAGCATATTGGCATGGCAGGTCAATTATCCCAGGCGACTCAGCAGGCTTAGAATTCCCAGCATCAATAGATTGATTAAAAGAGCAAAGATCATCGACCAGTAAAATGGCGCCAGCCAGTTCCGCAGCGTTTGGGCAACAAGGGGTCCCGTTGTAAACTGACTGAGAATCAAAGCCGTGATCAAAAAAACTGCCAATAGCATCATCAGTCCCGTGGCCGAATTTTCCAGATCGGCGCTGCTGAGATCAAAGCCGCCAATGGCAATATTGGCAATCAGAATCAGCCATAGAATCAGACGGCCTGCCGTTAGCTGAATTTGTGGAATCTCGGCCTGAGCAATAACGGCCTGCCAGAGTTCAAAAATGCCTGGTACCAGCCACTGAGTCAAACCAATAATTGCCAGAGTACAGCCGACTACCGGCGCAATACCGATAAAGACGTTGCCGACGCGCTGATAGAAGCTGTGCTCGTTCCAGGCATGGTTGACATATCCCAGGGCATTGTCGCCAGGATTGCTGGGATTGGGGATATGCAATAGACGAAAACTGACGATTTGATGGCCAAACAGCAATGCCATTAGCAGATGACTCAATTCATGAATGATTACACCGACGCCGCCAAGGATAATCTGGGCATAAAACCCGCCGATGACAACGGTCAAGACCTTGTTGCGGCGACTGATCAAGACGGTGATGGTCCCCAAAAGCACTGGAATCAATACCAAAAAGAGTGCCAGGGCACCCAGAATTCTAAAATAATTATTCATAATGCTTAGTGCTGCTGCAGATCGGCAAACTGGGCGTGCACCAGTTCAGCCAGATCTTTGGCATTGAGGGCAACGGAACGACCAATCTGACCGGATGAGACGTAGATCGTTTCGCTGGTTTTGGCATCATTATCAATAAAGATGGGGTATTTGTGCTTTTCCCAGATGCCGACGGGCGTGTTGGCACCATGGACGTAACCAGTCGTTTTCAGCAGATCCTTTAGCGGTACCATATCGACTTTTTTGTTGCCAGAAACTCGCGCCAATGCTTTTTCATCAAGATGACTGTCAATGGGTACCACGCCAACCAATGGTCCAGTCGTAGGTCCTTTCAAAACCAGTGTCTTATAGATGAGGTGCTCGTCAATGCCCAGATGATCAACCTTTAGTGATCGCACGTCACCATCTTCAACCGTGGGGAAAATCACTTGTTGATAAGGCACGTGGTTTTTATCTAAAATTTGTTCGACTTGTGTTTTTTTGATGCGTTGCTTTTTTTTGCTCATAAACTTCTCCTTGTGATTAAAGTACCGGCCAGCTGATTATTATAACAGTAAGCTTATTATGCCATGTTTTACCATGAATTGATAACGGGATGAAGTAGGGCCCAATTATAGATTGAGTCTTAAAATTTGCGGCTTTCACAAATCTGGGACGGACCAATCAATCGAAAAATAGTAACCAATTATCAAGAGATTTGATATACTATGAACTGATTTAGATATTAACAGTTAAGACAGGGTCGATGAACCGATCGAGGGGTAATGACATGGCAGACTTAGTATACCGCTCAGTAATGCGCGATATAAAACATAAGATACTCAATGGCGATTATGCGAATATGAAACTTCCCGATGAACGTACCCTCAGCAGCAGCTATGCAGTAAGCCGAAGTTCCATTAAACGGGCCTTGGGTATTCTGGCGCAGCAGGGTATCATCTTTAAAAAACGCGGCTCGGGAACCTTTATCAACCCGCTCTACTTAAAAAATCAAGCAATGTTTCGCTATGAGGGCAGCAACCTGGGAATCACCGACAGCTTTAAGCTTGATGGCAAAGAGCAGGGCATCAAGCTTTTAAATTATCAGGTCGTGCCTGCCAGTCAAGAGATTCAGCAGGATCTGTTTTTAAATGACAATGATTTTGTTTATCAGATTAAGCGTCTGCGTTTGATTGATGATCAGCCGTTCATGATCGAGACAGGCTATATTCCAATCAAAATCATGCCGACGCTTTCGCCAGCCGTGGTAGAAGGATCGATTTTCAATTATTTAGAAGAATCGCAAAATAAGACTGTGACGCGTTCGTTTATGACGATTTCGGTCGCGCCTTCCAGTGAAGAGGACCGAAAAGAACTGCATCTTGCACCGACGGAACCTGTTGGCGTAATGGAAGGGGTCTTTTTCCTGGATGATGGAACGCCGTTTGAGGTCTCAAATATGCGCGTGCATTATCAATATATGAAATACAATACTTTTGTCAATCTTAACCAGGATTAGAGGGATTAATTTGATTAAGGCAATCGCTGTCGATATGGACGGTACCTTTCTAAACTCGCAAAGCACGTTTGATCGACCATTATTTGAAAAGGTCTATGCTCAGCTGCAGACAAAAAATGTTGAGTTTGTCGTTGCCAGCGGTAATCCAATCTATCAGCTGGTTGAAAGACGCTTCCCCAAAGAAGCCGAGGGAATGGCCTTCGTTGCCGAAAATGGCGTTGAGCTGATCGATCGTGGTCAAGAGATTTATTGCGGTCGCTTTACTGAAGAACAGGTCGCTACCTTGGTTGACTTTTTTCGCTCAATTCCAGGTGGACATCTGATTATTTCCGGTCGGCATCATGCATTTGCGTTCGTTGATGAGGATCCGATTTTTGTCAAGCGCGTCCAGTCGCACTACATTCATATGAAAAAAATTCAATCATTAGCTGAAATTGATGATCAGGTAGTCAAGTTTATGATGGATGTTCCGCCCAAAGAAACCCGGAACTGGATGGATGAGGTTATCAATCGCTTTGGCGACATCGTGCATCCAGTTTCAAGCGGCTATGGCAACATGGATCTGATTATTCCCGGACTGGATAAGGCAACCGGCTTGAAACGATTGTTGGATGAACGGGGCTGGCAGCCCAGTCAGCTGATGGCATTTGGCGATGGTCAAAACGACGCTACCATGCTCAAACTGGCTGGCGAAAGCTATGCAATGGCCAAAAGTGCTCCTGAAGCTATTGCAGCGGCTAAATTTCGCTGTGGCAGCAATGATGAGAATGGTGTCTTAAACAAGATCATCGAACGATTTGATATGAATGTTTAGACAAATTAATAGCAGTATTAAAGAGGCTGGGAATTAACTTAACCTCTTAACTACGTATGGATAATAATACCTTAGCGCAGTAGCTGGCTAGCAGTTTAAACACTGATAAATCAGCATTTGACCGACCTAGCCATCCTTGCGGAGGTTCGAAGGCAAACTCCGAAAATCGGTTGCAAGCTAATTTTCGGAGTTTTTTCTCACTCTCTTTTTCGTTTCTTAGTAAAAATTTAGAGCGAAAAACCCGCCTTTTTTAAAGAAATTCTGCTAAAATTTGGGTGTTCAATCAATTGAGGCAGCTTTGGTAAAGCCTTTTATAGCAAAGGCTGAATTGGATTTTTGATAATTGGACCGTATCAATTTTCAAAAAGGTTGACTTTTAGAAAAAATCCTATATCATAGATAGCGTAAATTGATTGAGGTTTACGAGACGTTATAGTCAGAACGTAGTTATTTTATTTAAGGAGTGTAATATCGATGGCAGTAAATTACGATTCCAAGGAATACTTGGAAACTGTTGACGCTTACTGGCGGGCAGCCAACTACCTTTCTGTTGGTACGCTGTTCCTGATGCACAACCCACTGCTGCGTCGCGAACTGAAGCCTTCCGACGTTAAGCCAAAGCCAATTGGTCACTGGGGTACGATTGTTCCTCAAAACTTCATTTATGCACACTTGAACCGTGTTATCAAGAAGTACAATGTAAACATGTTCTACATTGAAGGTTCAGGTCACGGTGGCCAAGTTATGGTCAACAACTCTTACCTGGACGGTTCCTACACGGAAATCTACCCAGAAATCACCCAAGACGAAGCTGGTATGGCTAAGCTGTTCAAGCACTTCTCCTTCCCAGGTGGTACTGCTTCACACGCTGCTCCTGAAACGCCAGGTTCGCTGCACGAAGGTGGGGAACTGGGTTACTCCCTGTCCCACGGTGTAGGTGCAATTCTGGACAACCCAGACCAAATTGCAGCTGTTGAAATTGGTGACGGTGAAGCCGAAACTGGTCCTCTGGCCGCTTCTTGGTTCTCTGACAAGTTCATCAACCCAATCAAGGATGGTGCTGTTCTGCCTATCCTGCAAATCAACGGTTTCAAGATCTCCAACCCAACGATCCTGGCTCGTATGAGCGACGAAGAACTTACTAAGTACTTTGAAGGTATGGGCTGGAAGCCATACTTCGTTTCTGCTTACAACGGCGAAGGCTTTGATGGCTACAAGGACACCATGGAAATTCACGAAGAAATGGCTAAGACGATGGATGCTGCTATCGAAGACATCCTGGCTATCCAAAAGCACGCTCGTGAAACTGGTGACGACTCCATGCCACAATGGCCAATGGTAATCCTGCGTGCACCTAAGGGTTGGACTGGTCCTAAGAAGGACTTGGATGGCAACCCAATCGAAAACTCTTTCCGTGCTCACCAAATTCCAATTCCAGTCGCACAAGACGACATGGAACACAAGGACATGCTGATCAACTGGCTGAAGTCCTACAAGCCGGAAGAACTGTTTGACGAAAACGGTGCTCCAGTTGCCAAGGTTACGGCTAACACGCCAGAAGGCAACAAGCGGATGGCTATGAACCCAATCACTAACGGTGGTTTGGATCCTAAGCCACTGGTAATGCCAGACTACCGCAAGTACGCTGTTGACGTACAAGGTCACGGTGTCGTTAAGAAGCAAGACATGATTGAATGGGGCAAGTACCTGGACGAAATGTTCCAACTGAACCCAGACAACTTCCGTGGCTTCGGTCCTGACGAATCCAAGTCCAACCGTCTGTACGCTGTTTTGGACAACGACAAGCGTCAATGGATGGAAGACATCCACGAACCAAACGACGAAGACCTGGCACGTCAAGGTCGGATGATTGACTCACAACTTTCTGAACACCAAGCAGAAGGTTGGCTGGAAGGTTACACGCTGACTGGTCGTCACGGTTTCTTCGCTACTTACGAATCATTCGGTCGTGTCGTTGACTCCATGCTGACTCAACACCTGAAGTGGATGCGTAAGGCTAAGGAACAATACTGGCGTCATGACTACCCAGCATTGAACTTTGTTGACACTTCTACGGTATTCCAACAAGACCACAACGGTTACACTCACCAAGATCCAGGTCTGTTGACTCACCTGTACGAAAAGGAACGTGCTGACCTGGTTAAGGAATACCTGCCAGCCGACACTAACGAACTGCTGGCTGTATCCGACAAGGCCTTCAACGACCGCGAATGCATCAACGTCTTCGTTACGTCCAAGCACCCACGTCTGCAATGGTTCTCCATCGACGAAGCCACTAACATCGTTAACCACGGTCTGGGCTACGTTGACTGGGCATCTACTGACCAAGGCGCAGAACCAGATGTTGTCTTCGTATCTGCTGGTACGGAACCAACTGAAGAAGCTCTGGCAGCTATCGACATTCTGCACGACAACTTCCCAGAACTGAAGATTCGTTACATTAACGTTGTTGAAATCATGAAGCTGATGACGCCTGACAAGAACGCTGAAGGTCTGACTGATGAAGAATTTGACCGTTACTTCACGGCCGACAAGCCAGTTATCTTCGCATGGCACGGCTTCCGTGACATGATTCAAAGCCTGTTCTTTGACCGTCACAACCACAACGTTCACATTCACAGCTACCAAGAAAATGGTGACATCACGACGCCATTTGACATGCGTGTGCTGAACGAACTTGACCGGTTCCACCTGGCTAAGGATGCTATCTTGAGCGTACCTGGTTACGAACAAAAGGCTGCTGCCTTCGTAAACGAAATGGACAACATGGTTGACAAGCACAACCACTACATCCGTACTGAAGGTAAGGACCTGCCAGAAGTTGAAGACTGGACTTGGAAGGGTCTGAAGTAATTTAACTTCGCTTGACTAAAACCTTAATATGAAAACCGTCCGATTCATTTGAGTCGGGCGGTTTTTGTTTTTACAGTTCCATGCGAAAACCGTTAAGCAGATCTCGTAAAATTGGATTGATTGAAGTCTGCCCATTAATTTTGATGGTTTTAAATTTTTTTAATTTATAATGGTTGATTAGCATCAATTTATTTTTAATTGCCGATCAGTCGTTCGAAATAATGACGCCATCTTGATTAATATCAATTTTTATTGAGACAAATAAGAATATACTGTTATTATACGTTAGTTGCTAGTTTGTAACATTCCCATGACTTCTAAATTATGGGTCAGCATAATTGCCTCAATGTTCATTTGCAGACCACTCAGACTACGAGTAAGTGTATGTTCAATGCCCTGTCGCGTTAGATCAGCAAAGCAGCTCTTAATTCGGCGTCGAATTTTTTTGAGTTGCCGGCTGTCGTGTTGTTTGGCGAACCGCATATTGGAACGGTATGGCGTCCATAGCTGATAGCCCATTTGCGAAAAAATATGCTGGAGCTTTTTACCAACATAACCCACATCGGCAATGACAAAAGGACATGGACAATTCTCGATAACTTCTGGAGCAGCCTTAGCGTCATGAATTGAGGCTGGAGTAAGTTCATAGTTAAGAATCAGTCCTTGCGTATCCGTAACCACGTGTACCTTGAAGCCGTAATAATACTTTTGTTTGGTAGCGTTGTATCCAATATCCGCAAAGCATTGGAACAAAATCGCCCGAAACTTGCGGTGATCTTGACACAGCGGCAATGGGAAGCTGTCAATAATGGCGATATCGCCATAACTGGACATCTCGATTAGGCCAGAGCGAATTGACTGGAAAATAGGAATCAGATTTTTACAGCGACGCATAAACCGAGAATAATCCAACATTGGCAGAGAAGGCATTACGTCACTGACCAACTGGCAGAATTTCCGCCAAGTTGCGACCTGGTACTGAACCTTCAAGCACATTAATGCCAGCAAAGCAGCATCAGACAGCTTGGAGTTTTCAATATTTCGACGCTCCAGGTATTTTCTGGATGCATAACGCTTAAGCAAATGGACTCATCATTAAGCGACAGCGACTGAATTTGATTTGAAAATCATGACGATAAAGCTTAAACTGAAAGTGGTTCAACATAGCTAAGACTCCTTTTTGTTTTTTGTCACTTATGAGTCTAACTATGTTGGGCTTTTTTTTGTTAAATATTACGAACTAGCAATTCGCATGTTATTACCAACTTAAAGGGGCGACCAATATGACAGATCACATTCACCATCATCAGCATCTCTGCGTTTCCACCGTACCGCTGTTTAATCAGCTGGCCTTGTCTGATCAGCAAAAAGTTGAAAGTTTGGTACGGCGTTATCGTTTTAGTCGTGGTGATCAGATTTTGGCACCAGGTGAAAAAGGGCAGATGATCATTGTTGAAAGTGGCGCCGTTAAGATCTACCAGCTTTCATTATCAGGACAAGAGCATATGTTGAGAATGCTGGCAGCCGGCGAGCATGAAGGTGAGGCATGGCTGTTTGGCATCGAAAACGTCGATACTTTTGCCCAAGCTGAGCGTACCTCTGAGATTTGTACCATTTCATATGAAGATTTTGCTCAACTGTTAAATCAATATCCGTCCATTGCGATGCGACTTTTACAGCTGACCTTAAAGAAAAATCGTCAGTTGGCTGCTCAAAACCATCTTTTGGGATTGGATTCGATTGAAGAGCGGCTTAAGGATTATTTAAAAGAAGAAATGCAGGTTCAGCACTCACGTGAATTTACCTTACCGATGAAATTAAAGGACCTGGCAACCTATCTTGGTACTACGCCCGAGACTATTTCACGCAAGATTCAAGTGCTTGAGCGGCAAGGGTTAATCAGACATTCGGTACGTAAGATTCAGATTCTGGCTGATTTTTAGGGTGAATCAGCAGGCGGCTAAATTTTGCCAGTCACAAAAGAATCGCCGGTTTAGCAAACTTAACCGTTGATTTTTTAGACAATTCCCGTAGTAATACTTATGCAACCGCTTAAATAATGGTGGAAATACAAATGATAACGGTTTATAATATACGAAGTTAATATATGTCAAACGGTTGACATTTAGAGAATTGATGAGGGGGACAAAAATTATGCCACAAATCATTAAAGGGATTGCCGCCAGTGACGGTATTGGAATTGCCAAGGCATACCTGTTGATCGATCCAGACCTTAGTTTTGAAAAGAAAAAGATTAATGATCCAGTCGCCGAATACGATCGGGTAGAAAAAGCCTTTAGTGCTTCAATTGCCGATCTGGCCACCATCAAGCAGAACGCCAAGAGCCGCTTGAGTGATGAGGAGCTGGAAGTCTTTGATGCCCATATTGCCATCTTGTCCGACCCAGAAATGAAGAGTCAGATCAAAGATGAAATTGAAAGTCAGCACGTTTCCGCCGAAGAAGCCATGACAGACGTGACGACTGATTTTGCCAACGTCTTGGCCGCTATGACCGACAACAAGTACATGCAGGAACGGGCCGCTGACGTGAAGGACGTTGCCAAGCGGGCACTGAGTCATCTGCTGGGCAAGCAGCTGCCAGACATCGCCTCCATCAGCGAGCCGGTCGTAATCATTGCCAAGGAGATCACCCCATCCGATACCTCGCAGATGGATGCCAAATTCGTCAAGGGGCTGGCAACTGATCTGGGCGGCCGGACCAGTCACGCGGCCATCATGGCACGGACGCTGCGGATTCCAGCCGTGGTAGGCTCCGAAAACGTTACGAGTTCGGTTAAGAGTGGCGACATGGTAATCGTTGACGGTCTGCACGGCAACATCATCATTGATCCAAGCCAGGCTGAGATCGATGAGTACCAAAAGAAGGCCACGGCATTTGAAAAAGAGCGTGCCGAATGGGCCAAATTAGTGGACGCCCCATCCGCTTCAAAAGACGGCAAGCACTTTGAGATCGCGGCCAACATTGGGACTCCCGATGACGTGGCGGATGCCGTTAAGCAGGGTGCCGATGGGGTCGGTCTGTTCCGATCCGAATTCCTGTACATGAGCAGCGACCATCTCCCAACCGAAGACGAGCAGTTTGAAGCCTACAAGAAGGCCGTTGTTGGCATGAAGGGCAAGCCGGTTGTCGTGCGGACGCTGGATATCGGTGGTGACAAGCCGTTGGATTACCTGCCGCTGCCAGAGGAAATGAATCCGTTCCTGGGCTATCGGGCAATTCGAATCTGCCTGCACCGCCCAGACATCTTCAAGACGCAATTGCGGGCCTTGATTCGGGCTTCCGAGTTCGGTCCGGTTGAGATCATGTTCCCAATGATCGCCACGCTGGCTGAACTGCGTCAGGCTAAGTCAATCTACCAGGAATGCAAGGACGAGCTGCAAAAGGATCATCCCGGCCTAGGCGACAACGTCAAGATCGGGATGATGATCGAAGTGCCGCTGGCTGCCCTGTACGCCGATCAATTGGCCAAAGAGGTCGACTTCTTCAGTATCGGGACCAACGACCTGATTCAGTACTGCTTTGCGGCTGACCGTGGCAACGATGCCGTCTCCTACCTGTACCAGCCATTGAACCCCGCCTTTTTGCGGCTGATCAAGCACGTGATTGACGCCGCTCACGCCAACAACACCAAGGCGGCCATGTGTGGTGAAATGGCCGGTGATCAGCTGGCTATGCCATTATTGCTGGGCATGGGGCTGGATGAGTATTCCATGAGTGCCAGCTCGATTCTGCGGACGCGGAGCATGATGAAGGATCTGGACACTAAGGAATGTGCCAAGTGGGCCAACGACGCCATCAACCTATGCTACACGGCAGATGAGGTTGAGGAAATGGTAAAGACACGGCTCGGCTTGAACCTGGATTAAATATAACTGCACAAAAAAGACATGTTTCCGAACTGGAGACATGTCTTTTTATTGTGAGTAAATAATTGTTATTTTTGCGTACGAGCCACCATAACGTCAGGCTTGGCAACGCGAATTACATAGCCGGTAACCGAGCCTAAAACGATCCGCTCAAAAGCTGATAGGCCAGTTGAGCCGATTACGATCAAGTCATTGTTGTGGTCCTTAGGAAAGTCGCGGCCAATTACCTGCTTGGGATTACCAAAGCGAACATGGATGGCAACGTCGGTTACACCGGCATCGATTGCTTTTTGTTTGAGATCTTCCAAGCGTTCTTGCGTCGTTTTCACCAGGTCATAGGTCTGATCCGGTGAAAGTGAGCTGGCTGGTGCATAGCCATCAGAAAGCTGCGTTACCTGCACGACGTTTAAGATGTCTAAGTGAGCATCGCAGGTTTTAGCCATGGCAATGCCTTTTTCCAAAACTTGTGCCGTAACTTTTGAGCCGTCAACTGGTACTAAAATGTTGTGATATTGTCCGTCTGCCATTATTTTCCCTCCTGAATCTTGTTAGTTTAAGTATACAATATTTTTGGCCGGCAATCGGCAGAGTAATTGAGGTTTACAGCGCTTTCTAGTAGAATGGTCTTGTTGCCAAGCAAATTATGAGGAGAATTTTTAAAATGAAGAAAGTATCGAACAATGTCGTCAAAGTGATTGCCATTTCTACGGTTACGATGCTGATTGCGCTGACCTTGGAGCTGCTGATGTATCACCAGCATGGCACGTCACTGGTCAGCAGCACGGTTTTATGGCGAGCAGGGCTGATCGTTGCCCTTTCGGTGGTCGTTGACTTTTTAGCGGCCCTGGATTGGCGATTTGACGGTTATGTAACGGTATTGGTGATGCTCTACTATGCAGCTGCTGACTGGGGAGCCTTCGAGGTGGTGCGGCCCAAGGCTTCCGTATACGGGATATTCGTTCAGGTACTGGCAATTCTGGGGATTATTTTATGCATTGCTGGGATCTGGTATGGTATGAAGCAGCGTCACTACTACTCAATTCAAGAAATCAACAAAATGGGGCGATAAGCAATGGAATTAACGGTTAATGACTATCTGGCCCAGCTTGATAAGGCAAAAACGCAAACTGATTTAACCCATGCAGTCGGTATTCAACAGGCTGACATCCTTACAAAAGGGCTGCAGTTCGTGATCGACCAGCTTGATGCCGGCTATCTGGCTCGCTATGTCTGGCAAGTTGCCATGCCAACCGGCGATCCGCTTGAAGTCGCTTTAGAAACCAATTTGATCAATATTCCAATGGCTGAGGCTATCCGTCTTGATCCCAAGCTTTTGGAAGGCAATGATGCTAAGCCGGTTAATCTGTACATGGTAGCTTCAGGAGCCGATTTGAATGCTTCAGAGCTACGGATTGATCAGTTGGCCTCTGCTGAAGAACTGAATGATTCAGTTAAGACTTTGGTTGAAAAGATGCAGACCTGGATTGCCAAACAGCTGGCCCAAACTAACGAGCATCGTGCCGCCAAGGCAACCGAATAGTTTGCATGCAGGCTTTAAATGTGCTATTCTAGCCATTGCGATGAGTCGAGAGGTCAGGCAGCCGACCCTTGTTTGGCTGCCCCGCGCGAGCGGAAATGACATTTCGAGCGAAGCCCATAACTTGCCGGATTGCAAGGGGCTTGGCAATGGCGAAAGTGGACGTTCGCTGTTAGCCTGAGATAGTATCAATACGCAGAAAGACCGTCGAAGGAGAAATCCTTCGGCGGTCTTTTATTTTGCCATTTAGTGAGCTAGGTAGATCTGTTCATCAATCAGGTCAAATGAATGCAGATGCTCATTGACTTTTTGCAACTCGGCATCTTGAGTGAGCTGGGCGTTTTGCCAGAATTTAGCCGAATTGGTAGCCCCGTTCTTTTCGCCAATCACCAACAGCTTGACTTCAGGATAATCGTTGCGCAGCAGTTGCAGGACTTCCCAGTCGATCTCCACTTTGTCTGGTGACCAGGACATAATGACGTAATCAACCTGGCTGCCGTATTTTTTAATGGCAGTTAAGGCGTCCAATGGCTCAATGGTAGTCACGGGATGCTTGCCGGTCTCGTTTTCATGAGTCCAGTCAGTACTGTCGGTGGCATAGATTGTCTGTGCTGGCCTTAGATTTCTCAGCCCACCTGAAATATAGCCATTGCCAGCCATGATCTCAAGCGTTGGTCGACCGTGTAGATATTCAGAAAGAGCTTTGATGTATGGTGCATTGACATAAGACCACATGCCATAGGTTTCTTCCAGATAGTCGCGGTAGTCTCGCAACAGCTGATCCAGTTTGGGCAAGGCAGCAACGTAGCGGTCCCAGAGCTGATCGCCTTCTGGATTACCTTGTGGATACTGCTCATTAACCTTTTGAAAGATGATGTCTTGAATATTGTCTGGCAGCATAAGTTTAGGCAATGGCTGGGGTAAAAGACCGTTTTTAATCAAGCGGTCGCTTTCCAAGGCGTTATTGATCAAAAACTTGATCTGCGGAAAGTCTTCAAACAGATCGCGATAGGCCATCAGCTGTTCGATATAGGGCTGCTTTTTAACGACTTTGTGGGCTTTTTTGACTTGTTTTTTGAGTTTCTTTAATTGTTTAGGATTCATTGAAAGCTCCTTAAAACTTGAGATTCAGCTGTTCCTGCTTGCCGTAGAAGGTATCGGTCTCGTTGCGATGGTTGCGTCCCTGCAGATAGCCATTAATCAACTGGAAAATCTCATAACGGTCCTGGCTGGTTAAAACGGTGTTCTCAAACAGCAAGTCTTGGTTTGAGAAAAACATCTTGGCCAAATCATGTTCATCACGTTCCGTTTTGCCGCACAGGTAGTCCATGCTGACATCGAAAAACTCGGCTAATTTGCGGGCCTCAATATATGAAGGGGTCCGAATGCCACGTTCCCAGTTGCCGATCTGAGATGGCGTGTTGGGTTTTTCATCGGGTCCCAGGTGTTCGTTCAACGCTTGGGCAAGTTCTTTTAAGGTGATTTTTTGACCCCGTCTTAGGGCACGAAGACGTTCTGGAAACATACGCTCACTTCCTAGGTTAATTTCTTATGATTATTTTATCATTGATTGAGTAACGGAGAGTGTAAAAAAATTTCGACAATCAAAATAAAATCTGCTAAACTGTTAGTCATTGTGATTTTGAGTAAAAGAGGGATTTTATTTTGCAAAAACAACCCAAGAAGCATCATTGGCTGCGCTGGCTGATTGGCCTGGCAGTTACGCTTTTGATTGTGATTTTTGCTGCTGGGGGCTATTTCTTTCATGTAGCAATGGTACCAGGGCACAAGGACTTCATTAGCAGCAATACCAAAATCGTTAAAAGCGATCCATTATACAAGCAGAAAAAATGGTTTCAAGACGTACATAAGACACGTTGGACGATTAAGTCGGCAACCGGTAATTATCGTTTGGATGCCTGGTATGTACCAGCTGAAAAAAAGACCAACAAGAGCGTTTTGATTGCACATGGCTTTATGGGTAACAAAGATCAAATGGGGGCCTATGCCGCGCTTTTTCATCAACTAGGCTATAATGTCCTGGTTCCTGATGCCAGAGCCCAGGGACAAAGCCAAGGTAAATACATCGGCTATGGCTGGCCAGAACGCTATGATGAGCGTAAATGGATCAATAAGCTGATCAAATACAATGGTCAAGACAGTCAAATCGTAATGTTTGGCGTCAGCATGGGTGGGGCGACAACCATGATGACCAGTGGCATCAAGCTGCCTCATCAAGTCAAAGCCTTTGTAGAAGACTGCGGCTATTCCAGCTTGGCCGCCGAGATTGACTATGAGGCTCAGAATTTTTATCACTTGCCGTGGCTGGTACGCAAGCCTTTGGAAGGGTCATTGAGCATTATTAATCGTGTTGCCAATGGCTTTTATCTACATGATGCCAGCTCAACGGCAATGCTGAAGCAAAATCATCGCCCAATGCTGTTTATTCATGGAGCTGATGATGATTTCGTGCCAACGCGGATGGTATATCAAAACTATCAAGCAACTCGTGGTCCTAAGCAGCTTTGGGTCGTTAAAGGCGCAGCCCATGCTAAGTCGTTTGCCACGCATCCCAAATCCTACCAAAAACACGTCCAGAAATTTTTGGATCAATACGTAAAATAGGAAAACCCCAATGATCGGTGCAGAGATCATTGGGGTTTTTTGACTGTTCATAAAAAATCCCTGCCTCGTAAAGAGACAAGGATTAATCGTAACTAAAACTCGTGATCGTTATCTTGTGGCTTACGGCCCAACATCACGGCAACTCCCATGGCAATGTTGTAGATTAAAAGTACTAGAGCCAGCAGCAGTGCAAAAGCTGCCAGAATGCTGAACAAGCCGCCTAAATGAGCCAGATTCTGCATGTTGGCTGCTCCAATGATTACAAAAATCGCAATCATGTACAGCAAGGGGAAAATCTGGCTCCAGAAGGCCTTAACAGCGCTTTTACGCACCTCGTTGAAGCCTTGGTATTTTGCGATAATCCAGACGATCAATGGGAAGATGACCGGTAAAAAGAAAATGCTGAAGTAGGCTAGCGCGCTAACGATTCGCTGACCGAATTTGTTATCCATGAATTGGAATCCTCCAAATATTTTCTTTAATTATATCGAATCTGCTATGGTAGGGCAAATGTGATAATCTGTATTAAAATAATACTTATTATCAATATTGACCAATCGCGAGCCGTTAATGTAATCTGATGAACGCTGGTCCGCGCGCGATCCTCAACGTAGCCGTGTGATTCCATAGCCTGCGCCAGTTGGTCCGACCAGGTGATGGCATGCAGGATTGCCTTGAAATAAAGCGTTGGTGACCACCAAGACAGATTGATGCCCCGCATTTGACCAGCCGCGCGAATCGTTTTAACCGCCATTTTAATCCGTGGAATCAGATTGACGGCTGCCAGCGTTCCATAAGCAAACTTGCTGGGCAGATGCAGATTTTGTTCCAAAGAGCGGGTGAGCTCCAGTGGACTGGTGGTCTGCGTAATAGCCGCGCCGGTAAAAACGTAGACATAGATTCGTGAAAACAGCACCCAGGCATAAAAATAGTCATGGCCGGGACTGAACCAGGCAATCGTGATAAATACTGCGACTGCTGGAAATAACGGCATTAAAAACAGCCAGCCAAACAAGCGGGGCCGAATGCGCTTAGTCAAAAGATAGATTATGGCAACGGCAACTAAGACCAGATTGATCGTTAAATGGCGCGTAAACGAGACTTCTAAGGCAATGATCAGCACCAACAACAGTTTAAAACTTGGATTCATTTAAAATTCCTCCCGATAGCTGAGCTGACAGTCTGCCAGTTTTACGTGCCGATCAATCAGCTTTTCCAGGCCCTCCAGCTGATGGCTGATAATGATCATTGTTTGCGGGTAGACTTTTTGGCTGGTCTTGATCAGATCAACGACATTGTGCAGCGAATGAAGATCAAGGCCGCTAAAAGGCTCATCCAACAGCAGAACTGGCTGTCCCATCATCAGCATTAAAAGCAGCTGCAGCTTTTTTTGCTGACCGCCAGAAAGCGAGTAGACCACGCGATCCTGCAATTTGCTCAAGCCAAGCAACCTAAGTGCCGCGGTCAGGTGTTCGTCATCAAAATAAGGATTTTGGCCTTTTTTTAGACTCAGCGCCAATTCTTCTTTAACCGTCACGCTAAGAAACTGGTCGACGGCATGCTGGAAAACATAGCCGACCTGTTGAGCATAGCGGTGCGGCTTGTTTTTTTGACTGTCCTTACCATCATAGGAGATTATTCCCTGATAGGACGCCAGGTGAGTAATGGCCTTAAATAATGAAGATTTTCCAGTTCCGGTCGCACCAGTCAGCAGCGTTGTTCGATTTTTAAAAAAGGAGAAGTCGTTTGCAGTGATCAGCTTTTCATTGCCATGCTCAATCACCACGTTTTTGAGGGTTAGAATCGGCTGGTCGCTGGCAGTCGGCAGTTTGACATGGTGGACTGTGGCGGCCAGCTGATCGGCTGATTTAAGCAGCGCATCACTGGCAGCAGCGTCAAGCAACTGCGCATGCTGATTTTCAAAATGAATGATCTGTTTAGCCAAGCCGCGATAGCCATGCAGATCGTGATCAGCAACGATAATCGTTTTGTGATACTTTTCCTGCAGTAAGGTCAGCTGGTGGATCAACAAGCTCCGATTATGGTTGTCGATGCTGGCAAATGGTTCGTCCAACAGCAGAATATCAGTATCCATCGCGACTAAAACGGCTAAAGCGGCCCGCTGCTGCTCACCGCCTGACATCGTGGTTAATTGGCGATCGCGTAGGTACTCAATGCCGCAGAATTTTAGGGCATGCTCAATGCGGGCGGGCATTTCGCTGGATGGCAGCTGGAGATTTTCCAAGGCAAATTCTAATTCATGCTGTGGCGTATCAAGCGCGAACTGCATCCCAGGATCCTGAAACATCATGGCAGCCGTTAAGCCATCAGGCAGCTGAAGTTTTCCTTGCAGGATCTTGCCTCCGTATTTGGGCAAAAGTCCAGCCAACAGGCGCATCAAAGTAGATTTACCACTGCCAGAAGCCCCGTAAAAAAGCGTCCAGGAATTAACCGGGATTGTCAGCGTAACGTCTTTTAACGTCGTGTGCTTTGGCGTATATGCAAAAGTCAGATTGTCGATTGCCAAGTGAGTCATCAGTCGTTAAATTCCTCGCGTTTCATGACGTGCGAGCGTTCCAGCAACCGTTCGATCAGCATTACCAAAACGCCGCAGAAGAAGAACATTGAAAGCAGCCGGCCACTAAAGTAGTAGACATTTTTGAAGCCAAACTTGTTGTAGCCATTGCGGAACCAGTCCCAGGCAAACGTAACGATTGTCGTGGTAATGGTCGTTGCAACTGCTCCCAGCCAGTCATAGTGCTTGTATCCGGTCAACGTAAAGCCCAGTTCGCTGGCAATTCCTTGGACGGCGCCAGAAATCAGGTTGGCAGCTCCCCATTGATCGCCAATCAGGGCTTCACCAGCGGCACCTAAAAACTCGCCAAGGAAAGGTGCACCAGGTTTTTTCAGCATAAATCCCGCCATCGGACCGGCCATGCACCAAAGCCCCATGGTTAGATCGTTACCCATCATTGGCAGCTTGAGCGGCGTAAAGACAATGGTCAGTGCGTTGTACATAAAGGCGGCTGCCCAGTAGATCACCCCAAAGATGATACCGACCAGTGCCAGCAAAATGATGTCGCGCAGATGAAACTTATTATTTTTTTTGGCCATAAATGACCCTCCTAATGATTGAAAATTTCAATCACCTGTCCAAAAGAAAACCCACCATGGAAAAATCCACAGTGGGGCTGATTACAACAGATTATTTACCGTATCTCCCTTCGCTGGCATTAACCAGAGCAGGTTCAATGGGTATTATCTCAGCCGTATGGCACCCCAGACATGAATGATTGATCGTTCTCATCTTACAAAATAACTTGGTATTGTGCAAGTCGTCGCAAATTTTATCGTTGTTTAATTCGAACTTAATGCGTTACTTTTGATCGGTTGAATTGATTTTAATCAAGTTTCCTTAAAATCAGTATCCACAGGGTGATAATCATTTGATTAGCTTAGACACAATATATCGCATCTGAGACATAATTTGACCACCAGATGTCGTGGTAGAATGACGTTATTGAGTTGTGAAGATTAATAAGAGGGAGGATTATGAGTAAAAATCAAAAAGGTATTCTGCTGATCAATCTTGGTACGCCCAGTGATCCAAGCGTACCAGCCGTTACCAAGTTTTTACGCCGCTTTTTGAGTGATCGTCGGGTGATTCATATGTTGCCACTGCTTTGGCAGCCGATTTTAAATCTAATGGTGCTGCCCAAGTATGCGCCTAAATCAGCAGCCAATTATGAAAGACTGTGGTCATCAGGAATTGGATCACCGCTTTTGCATTACACGCAGCGTCAGGCTCAATTACTGGCTAAGCGTCTGCCAGAATATACGGTCTGCTATGCCATGAGCTATAGTCAGCCATTGATTGGTGCCGTTTTAAAGGAGTTTGAGTTTCAAGGTATCACTGATTTGACGATTATTCCGTTGTATCCACAATATTCAACAACGACCACGGCTTCGGTCCAAGATGATGTTGCGCGTTTCTACAAGGATCGAAAAACGGTTCCGGAAATTAGATTTGTCAGCGACTACAGCAGCTTTTGGCCGTATATCAAAGCATTATCGAATAAACTGCAAAAAGCCATCCTTAAAGTGAACCCGGATGCAATCGTCTTTTCATATCATGGGATTCCACTCAGCTACCAAAAGGCCGGTGACCCGTATGCACAACGCTGCCGCCAGACGACGATGGCGGTAATTGAGCGATTGGGCCTGTCGATTCCATACTTTCAGTCCTATGAATCGCGCTTTGGACCAGCAGAATGGCTGAAACCGGCCACCAAGGATCTTTTAACAGAATTGCCTAAACAAGGATATCAAAAGGTTTTGGTAGTAGCACCAAGTTTTGTCTCAGATTGCCTGGAGACGATTCAAGAATTGGGTGAAGAGAACCGCGATGCCTTTTTAACAGCGGGAGGTCGCGAGTATCAGCTCCTACCGGCTTTAAATGATGATCCAGAATGGATTGAGGCACTGGCGCAATTAACGCTTTTAAACGCGGTAATGCCGGCTCAGAACACGGCTATGGATCTGCCATCAGCCTATCTGCAGACAGAATAGATCAAGACGCCTGGAATCAATAAAACCTCATCGACAAGCGCCGATGAGGTTTTTTATTTAGTAATTAGTGTTCTTTTAAGATGCCATTCAGACGTTCCATGAATACTTTCAAGTAACGTTCCTTGTCAACATTGACAGCAACCTTAACGTTTGGATTAGGATCGTTCAAACGTGAATTGTCACCAATCGTCCGGCCGTAGTTGTGTTCATCGTAGTTGACCTTCATAAACAGGCTGATCGTTTGAACGAAGGTTGGATCGATGGAAACGCCGACTGCCAGTGGATCGTGCAAGGCACAGCCGTTCTTATCGATGCCCAGGTTGTAGTAGGCATCAATGTAGAAGTCGGTAATGTCAGCGTAGGCCTTGCCGGCTTTGGTACCCAGATCACGCCATTGCTGCGTTTCCTTCTTAGTCAAAAGCGTGCGCAGCGTAACGTCCAAACCAACCATCGTTAATGGCAGGTCGCTTTGCAGCACCGTGTTGGCAGCCTTGGCGTCTTGGTTGATGTTGGCTTCAGCAACGTCGGTAACGTTACCTTCAACCGTCAATGCACCACCCATGAACGTAACATTGCCGATCAGGTGAGCAATTTCAGGATCCTTTTCCAGGGCAGCGGCCAGGTTGGTCATTGGGCCAGTAGGGATGATGATCAAATCCTTACCGTACTTGTGGGCTGCTTCGATGTAGAAGTCGACACCGGATTCGGCTTCAACGGCACGCTTAGGAGTTGGCAGTTCAACATCGCCGATTCCGTTGTTACCGTGAATGTCTTTAGAAACCTGCATAACTTCAAAGCTGTCGGTCGTGCTGGAGTGTGGCAGACCCTTGTAGACTGGCACATCGGTTTGACCCAGCAGCTCCAAAAGCTTCAGACTGTTTTCAGCACAGACGTCCAGCAGGTTGTTACCGTAGGAAGCCACGATCCCGATCAGATCAACTTCTGGATCAGCAACTGCGTAAGCCAGCGCCAAAGCGTCGTCAACACCTGTGTCCAGGTCTAAAATCAGTTTCTTTTTAGCCATTGATTGATTTCCTCCGAATGAATATTGTTAGATAACGTTTACAATTACATAATAACCAAAAACCGATTAAAACTCAAACATTGTTTTAACAACAATTAAACCGTTTTATTAAAATTAAGGCGCTAAGCCGTGGTACAATGGCTTTTGTCGTAGAAAAGATTTTTTTAAACGAGGTAAATGATGATGGAACAGACATATGACGTAACGATTGTTGGTGGCGGCCCTGCCGGAATGTTTGCTGCTTTTTATGCTGGTCTGCATGAATTAAAAGCGCAACTGATTGAAAGCCTGCCTCAGCTTGGCGGCCAGGTTGCTGCGCTCTACCCAGAAAAGCAGATCTGGGACGTGGCTGGTGAAGCTGGCGTGCAGGGACGAGAACTGATTGCCAAGCTAGAAAAACAGATGGCCATTGCGCCAATTGACCAGTTTTTAGGCGAGCAGGTTACCAATGTCGTTAAGCTGGCTGACGGGACCTTCAAGATCGAATCAGCACAGCGAACGTCTTATTCCAAAGCCGTAGTGATTGCATTGGGCAACGGCGCCTTTTCACCACGCAGACTGGCATTGGATGGTGCAGCAGAGCTGGAAGGTCAGCAGGTACGTTATTTTGTCAATAATCAGACTGATTTCACCGATCAACGCGTTGCTGTGCTGGGAGGCGGAGACTCGGCAATTGACATGGCATTGATGTTGGAGCCGGTTGCCAAAGAAGTCCACTTGATTCATCGCCGTGACAGTTTTCGGGCGCTGGAGCATACCGTTACGCAGTTAAAAAACTCGACGGTTCAGGTACAGACGCCATATCTGCCTAAAGATCTGCGGCTGAATGCGGATGACTCGGTTGAGCTGACCCTTAAAAAAATGCGGTCGGATGAAGAAAAACATCTGGAAGTAGACAAAATTTTGGTTAACTATGGCTTTACCTCCAACAACGCCGCGCTGAATGAGTGGGAACTGCCATTGGACAGTGAGCGTGGCTTGATTAAGGTTGATTCAAGAATGGAAACCAGCGTCCCTGGCGTCTATGCAATTGGCGATGGCGTTACCTATCCTGGGAAAGCGGCGCTGATTGCAGTTGGCTTTGGCGAGGCGCCGATTGCGATTACGGCTTTAGCTAAAGAGCTTTACCCTAAAAAACGAATGGCTACGCACAGCTCATCAATGCACATCAAATCGCAAAATGACTAAAAACAAAAGATCCAGGCTGAATTTTTACAGTCCGGATCTTTTTATTAATCAGTAAATTTTACGGCCGTGCCATAAGCAACGACAGACTGCATGTCGGTTCCGATTGAGCCAGAGTCAAAACGCATCATGACTACGGCATCAGCACCTTTGGCCTCAGCATCCTCGCGCAGTCTGGCAATCGCTACCTCGCGTGATTCGTGCAGCATTTTGGTATAGGCTTTGATCTCGCCGCCAACCACGTTTTTAAGACCCGCGCCAATGTTAGAGAAGACATTTTTGGATTGAGTGGTGACGCCAAAGACTTCGCCTAAGACCTCATAGTTGTGACCTGGGATCTTTTCAGTCGTCGCAACCAGTATTTCTTTCGTCATATTCTTACCCCTTGTCTATTTGATCGTTCGGTAGATGTCAGAAATAGCCTGCCGTGATTTAGGCTTAATCGGCTCATCACGATAGCCGAAACTTACCATAACGGACACTCCCCAGTGCTGGCGGTCTAAAATGCCTTTTTCAGCTAGATAGGCTTCGACTTTTTCGCGATTAAAGCCCTCGATTGGACATGAATCAATCTTTAGCGCGGCCGCGGCAGTCATCATGTTAGCCATGGCAATGTAGCACTGTTTGGCTGCCCAGTCAAAACGGGTGCGTTCATCATTAATGTCCATGTCGGTTTCTTGAAAATGCTTAAAGGCCTGTGATGATTTGGAATTGGGATCGAATTCGTGGCGCTTGACGTCTTGGACCATGTATTTTACGTAGTCGCTGTCGTAGGTAACGTCTTTTCTGGCAAAGATCAAAAGCAGCTTGTCGGCGCCATTGATGCTGTTGACGGCTCCCCAAGCGATAGGCTTAAGATCTTGACGCATCTGCGGATTATCAAGCTCAACGAACTGCCACGGTTCATAGCCAAACGAACTGGGCAAAAGGCGGCCCACTTCCAGAATCGTGCGCCAGTCATCATCGTCGATTTTGCGATCGGGATCAAACTTCTTGGTAGCATAGCGGCGGTTGGCAACTTCAATCAGTTTTTCCTGAATTTCTTCATGTTCACGCATTTAAATACACACACCTTTCTTATAATTTGCCTTAATTCTAACACTGCCGAAAATAAACGGTAATCGATCAAAACAAGATCTGTTAAAAACCCCCTCGTCAACCGAAAGAGGAAGCGAGGGGGCTTAAATAAAAATATTAGTTGCCGCCACCATCAGGATTGGTGATCTTAATCCGATTCGAGCTGGTAGCCGAATGTCCTTGTTCTGGTGCATCGGTACTGTAGCTGTCGGTCGTGGTCTTATTGTTGTTTTTGGAGAAGATACTGGTTGATTGAATGCCCTTGGACTTTTCGATCTGCTTTTCCTTCTTTAATCCATTGGCATAATTGTAGTCTTTTGGATTGACGGCCTTAAAGCCTTTTGGATGGTAGAAGCGCAACAGATTCTTCTCGTTAAGCGAATCAGACAGGGCCAGTTCCTCAGAGACCTTCTTTTGATCGGCTCGCAGCTGTTTTTTCTCCTGCTTGGTCAGCTTAGCCAGCTTACCAGTCGAATTAAGATAGATCTTGCCGCTGATGCTGGTGTACTTTGGCGTCACGAAGTCTTGGTTGCGCAAGGCAACTACTTGATCGTGCTGTGAGCTGAACAGGTCGGTCCCAAACTGGATATAGCGCTTAGTGCTGATCCCCAGCAGATGCAGCAGCGTTGGCAGCACGTCGATTTCGCCGCCATAGGTACTGTAGATGCCACCGTGACCACCAGAATCAGGGATGACAAACATCAATGGCACTCGCTGCATCTGAACGTTGTCAAAGTCAGTCCAGTCATCAGCATTTTTGCCTAAGACACTGGCCAGATTCTTGTTTTCTGAATTAGAGATCCCATAATGGTCACCATAAATCATGATGATTGACTTTTTGGCTAGGCCGGTCTTGTCAAGATAGTTAAAGAATTCCTGCAGCGACTGATCAAGATAGTGCGCGGTAACAAAGTAGTTGTCAACCGTTGATGATCCAGTATTCGTCGTCGTGAAATTGGAGTCTTTATCCTCATCATCAAGATCAAATGGGAAGTGGTTGGTGACCGTTAAGTATTTGACATAGAACGGCTGCTGCAAGTGCTGCAGATACTTGATCGAGTCCGCAAACAGCAGCTTATCTTTTAAGCCATACCCAGTTGCCTTGTCGCCGGACGTGTCGAAATAACTGGCATCAAAGAAGTATTGATAGCCAAGGTTTTTGTAGACGTTGTTGCGGTTCCAGAAGCTGGCAACGTTGCCATGGAAAACTGCTGAGGTATAGCCAGCCCGTTGGTTAAGGATAGCTGGCGCACCTTGGAAGGTATTATCGTTGCCTAACGTGGCAAATAATGAGCCCTGTGAGAGTCCATACGTACTGGTTTCCAACATGTTTTCCGCGTCTGAGGTTTTGCCTTGACCAACCTGATTAAAGAAGTTGGAGAAGGCATAGGTGTCTTGTCCATGATACAGTGAATTTAAAAATGGGGTAACTTCTTGACCATTGATCTTTTTGTCAATCAGGAACTGTTGGAAGCTCTCCAGGTGAATAACGATTACGTTGCGGCCCTTGGCAATCCCAAACAGCTTTTTGTTCGGCGCGGCATAATGCTCTTTAGTAAACTTCTCAACGGTCTTAAGCTGTGATTTGGTAGCACTCTTGCGCATTTGACTGACGTGCTCAGATTTAACCAGGTCATAGCCCGTAAACGCATCCAGCCCTAAGTACTTAACGATGTAGACGCGGTCGAATGTTCGTCCCAAAAGCTGGGGACGATCCATTTCCGCAATCATTAGGTTTATACCGAAAATAACCAGTGAAACTGAGGTGAAGGCAAAAGCCAGCCGATGCGAAAAGGCACGGGGATCAAACTTGATCTTTCTAAAGAGCATCAAAAGCAAAATTACAACGATATCAAGCCAATAAAAAACGTCATGAACGTTGGTCAAAGCCAAAGAACTGCCGCTCAGGCCCTGATTGACCTTGGAGTAGCCAGTCATGGTGGCAATCGTCATAAAGTCCGTAAACTCACGATAGTAAATAACGTTTAGATATAAAAGTAGCGTGTTGGCGATATCGATACCCATTAAGACGGGATAGAAAAAGCGCGATCGCTTAAAATAAAATGCCAGACCAAACAGCAATAGGGTGGTTCCCAGCGGATTGATCAAGACGATTAAATATTGAACCAGACCCTGTGCGCCTAACTTAAAATCGGTAAAGTAGGCAATTAAGGTTTTAATCCAAAAAAGGAACACCAAGAGCGAAAAAAAGCCGATCCTGGTGTTCACGAGTTTGCTTAATCGTTTCATGTCGAAAAATATCCTCGCAGTTATTAGTTCTTAACGTACTCATATAAAAGAGCTTAACGTCAATCATTCTAGCACAGTTTTGATCTAAACAAGCGCATTGGAACAAAACATTGAGGAAACTTAATCAGATTTATGCTTTTACCGGTTCCGGGTCAAGCAGCCAGTCGTAATGAAACAGCCTTTTGAGCTGCCGATTGACTGGAATCCAGATCTGAGCATGCCAGATATCTTTTAAAGATGCCAAAAAGATTTGGTCATGCTGATGCTTGGGCGTTAATGGCAGGTGCAGAATCTGGCCGGTTTCGGTTTTGACGGTAATCGTCTTGCCATTCATCCCAACGATCTGGGCGGCGACGACATCTTGTTCAGAATGCGGATTACGTAGTTTCATGCAACATCCCTTCTTTCGATGCTTTTAATGTTACGGGAAATATTTGAAGAATCTATGATGGGCACCTTATGTTATCCTTAAGTTCAAGAAAGCGTTACAACCGCTTTAGAATCAAAGGGGGGTACCGAGATTGAAAAAGTTGAATATCTATCTGGTACGGCATGGTCAGACGTACTACAACATCTATAACAAGCTGCAGGGCTGGAGCAATTCGCCATTGACGCAAAAGGGAATGCAGGATGCGCGCAATGCTGGCAAAAAACTGGCTGATATTCATTTTGATGCCGCATTTTGCAGTGACACCACGCGAGCTGAGGTGACGATTCAAACGATCCTGGACATGAATCAAGCCGACTCGGTCAAACAGCCAACGACCGCACCATACTTTAGAGAAGAGTTCTATGGTTATTTTGAAGGGGCCAATATGGATGAGGCCTGGTATCTGGCAGGTGCACCACATGGCTTGTCAACCTTTAAGGCAATTGTTGAAAAATACAGTATCGGACAAGCTAAAGACTGGCTTAAAGATGCCGACCCATTCCATCACGCAGAAAACAATCAAGAATATTGGCAGCGAGTCAATCAGGGATTGGACTTGATCCGCAAGGCCGACGTTCTCGATAATGCCAACATTTTGTGGGTCAGTCATGGCAACACGCTGCTGAGTCTGATGGAGCGCTTTGGCAAGGGTAAGTATGATTTGACAGTGCGGCCGGAAAATGGCAGCCTGACCAAGCTGATCTTGACTGACGATGACGTTAAAGTTGAATACTACAACCGCAAATAACTTGATACAGGATAAAAAATCGCGTGTAATCAGACTTAATGCTGACGGCACGCGATTTTTGATTTAAAGATTATCGCCAAGCTCAAACTGATACTTGGAGTCAAGCAGCGATTGTTTGATCAGACTGCTGAGCAGCGCGTGGGTCCGTTTAGTAACCTCAGCGGCCGTCTGCAGATTGGCTTTGGTAAGGAAGTTGTTCAGTTCACCTTCCTCAAGATCTGCTGCTTGTTGGTCGATTTGGTCAATTCGCCGCAGACCAAAGCTTTGACAGCCATCACGATATTCATTGACCTCATTGATAAACTTGTGATAGCGTGGCTCGATGATAACGGACAGTGTTTTGTACATCCAGTAGGCGCTGTTGGGATCAACTTCGGCACCGGCTTTTTGATAGTTGGCTGGGGTATCGGAAATGTTGGTATAAAACGGTACGTACGGACTGTAGCAATAGAATCCGAAATTAATCCATTGAATAGCGGCAAATTCTTTTGGCACGTGATTGCGAATCTGCAGAATACAAGAGCTCTGATTGCGGTCAAGTGAGATTGAGCGGAACTTACGCTGATCTTCCTTGGTTCCCGAGGCAAAGGTTCCCATTGGATCATATGGCGTGCCATTGTAATGAGAAGAAAGAAAGGTCTCAACGTCTTCGATGGCAATCTTCTTTTCTGGCCGTCGCAAGAATGGCATGTTCTGACTGATTGGGTCCTGTTCGATGGATGGATTGAACAGCTTTTGTCCATACCAGGTCCGTGGCGTATTGTAGTAGCTGTCAGCCTCACTTTGCGTACCAAAGATGTTGCGATAGTTGAAGGTAGCAGGGTCAGGATTAAGATGGTTCTTTTCAACAAACGACTTTAATGTTGGGGCAAACATGAAGTTGTCGGGATCGTTAAAATCGATTTCTTGGATTACCATGATATTGGGGCAGATGGCATAGCAGTCATCAGGAATTCGCTGCGCAGCCCATTGATGACCAGCACCGGTTTCAAAGTACCAAACCTCGTCTTGATCGGCAAATGCAATTCCGTTGCATTCGCCGGTTCCATACTGCTCAATCAGCTTACCAAGACGGGCCACACCTTCACGAGCCGTTTTGACAAACGGCAGAACCAAGTAGAGCATTGAGTCTTCGTCAATACCATTTTTAACCAGTGGATCATGACCAAGACAGCGTGCATTGGTACCTTCCGTTTCAGTGGAGCTCATCGCTACGTTATATTCGTTGATTCCCTGCTCGTCCCAGCGTCCTTTGATTTCATTGTCTTTAGCATTGGGTGTAGCAGTAAAGCGAAAACCGTGACCGTGAAGCGGAATCTTAACACCTGAGTATTCAGAAACGAATTCTTCATCATAGTCGCGAGCCGGAAAGACTTTGAAAGTTTTTTGATTAATGGCGCTTTCGCCGTCCTCATCACGCGCGATAATAGTTGAACCGTCAATCGTAGCGTTTTTACCAACCAGCATCGCCGTACAAGATGAATGAGATGAACCAAAATGTTCCATGTGAAACAAAACTCCTTTCAAAATAGATCTGGCCTTATTCTACAACTAAAAAAGCATCAACGCAGAAGTCGCTGATGCTAAATTTAAATTTATTCTTCACTAACGGCTGGTGCCACTTTAGGGTTGGACTTGATTTGATCAGAGTCTGTTTGTTTGAAGTCTTGCCAGTTGAAGATCAAGTTTAAGATTACAGCTGCCAAGCTGCCAACAACTACCCCATTGCCAAGAATAATCTGAGCTTCGGTTCCCAGGTGCTGGAAGATTTGTGGATAGACCGTTACGCCTAAGCCTAGCCCGATTGACATCGAAGCAACCAGCAAATTGCTGTTTTTGTTAAGGTCAGCTTTTTGTAAGATTTGAATTCCCTGTACGCCGACCATGCCGAACATCACGATCATGGCGCCACCCAAAACCGGGGTTGGAATTATCGTTGCCAGTGCGCCAGCCTTAGGCAAAAGCCCCAGTGTCAAAAGCAGAAAGGCAGCATAATAAACCGGTTTGCGAGTCTTAACACCCGACATACGCAGTACGCCGACATTTTGCGAAAACGTTGAATATGGGAAGGTATTAAAGATCCCGCCTAAAATGGCTGCGATCCCTTCGGCACGGTAGCCACGCTTCATATCATCTTCGGTAATCTTTTGGCCGGTAACATCACTTAAGGCAAAGTAGACGCCAGTTGATTCAATCATTGTTGTCAAAGAAACCAGCATCATAGTAATGATCGCACTACCGTTGTATTTTGGTACGCCAAAGTAAAAAATCTGTGGCAGGTGGAACCATGATGCTTGAGCAACTGGTGTTAACGAAACCATGCCAAATGCACCGGCGATAAAGGATGCAATCAAGATACCAAGCAAAATGGCGATCGATTTGATAAAGCCTTTGGCAAAAGCATTGATTGCTAAAATGATAACAATCGTTAAAAAGCCAATTGCCAGGTTAGCTGGGGCGCCAAAAGCTTTTGCCGTTGCTGAGCCACCACCAAGATTTTGAAAACCAACTGGAACCAGCGTAAAACCAATGATGGTGATCAAAGAACCAGTTACGACTGGTGGGAATAGTTTTTTCATTTTGGCAAACAAGCCGGCAATCAGAAAAACAAAGATCCCAGCACAGATGATGGCACCATACATGTAGGCGATCCCCAGCTTGCCGCCGATTGATTCCAAAGGAGCAACGGATTGAACCGCACAGCCTAAAACGACTGGCAGCCCGATCCCAGTCAATGGGGTTTTGCGCAGCTGTAATAATGTGGCAATCCCACACATGAAGATGTCGATTGAAACCAGATAGGTCATCTGAGCAGCATTGAAATGCAAAAAGTTCCCGATTAAAAGTGGAACCAATACGTCACCTGAGTACATGGCTAACAAATGCTGAAAGCCAAGCACCAGCTTCTTGCCAAAATCATTCAATTTCCCTTGCGATGCACTATTCAAAATTCTTCCTCCCATGCCAGCCCATCTTGGATAAGCAAAAAGACGTCACGGTAGGCAACCATGACGTCTTTTTGGCTGCTTATAGTCCTGAATTTACGGTTCAGGGTAGAGACTCTCGCCCGTATCGCGAGAATATATAGGCTTGACTTTGTTTTAACGGGATCTATCTTAACACAATCCGAACAATTTAACAAATTAAAGGTCGTCTAATAGTTGAATAGCGAACGAATCTTAGTGCCACCAATGCCGATTGAATAAAAACCAGACGGAAAGCAGAATCATGATTAAAGTGATTACAATGGTAATCTGCCAGGCCCAGTCGCTTTGGGCAAATGGCAGTGACTTGACGTTTTCACCATAAAAACCAGACACAATCGGTGGAATTGCCAAAACAATTGAATAAATCGTTAAAAATTTCATTGTTTGGTTCAGATTGCTGTCCAAGACCTTGCTGTAGGCATCCGAAACGCGGGCAGAGACGTCTGAGGTCATCTGCGCCATCTCGAGTCCTTGCTGAGCTTCGATGATAATGTCATCCAAGTCATTAAGCTGACGATGTGACATTCGATTGCCGAAGCGGCGTTTGAATTCTTCAAGCAAAGAAACGTTGCCTTTTAGTGATGTCAAAATGTAGACCAGCCCAGTTTCGATTTCCATAAATTCAGTGATGGCCTTGCGCTCCGTATGATTTTGCAGACTACGCTGAATCTGCTGGCGCTGCTGATCAGCTCGCCGAATCGGGCCAAAATAGCTGGTGGAAAGCTTGTAGAGCGTTGGCAGAATAAAATCAAAGCGATCGTTGACGGGACCGTGTTTTTTCATGGCTTTGAGCTGCTTGGCTAAAATCCCATTGACAAAATTGGTCTGAGCATTGGTAAAGGTCAAGACGTTATTGGCAGTCAGCATGATGCCAATTGGTGCAGTCTGTGGTGCCGATACCTCGTGGGTAGGGACGTAGACGTCAAAAATCAGCAAGGTAACGCCGGCATCACGATCAACCTCAACCCGGGCTTTTTCATAAGGGTCAATGGCATAGTCCAACAGCTCTTTGGTAACCTCGTATTTGTTGACCAAATCCTCTCGTTCATGGGGTAAGGGCTCAAACACGCTGATCCAGTAGCTTTGTTCATTGATTAGTTCGGCACTCAACATGATTTTACCCTCCACAAAAATTGGTCTTTAGGTATAATTCAACTATTTACTGAAGTAAAATTCAAGCCAGGTAACCATAAGAATTGTAAAAAACATGAATAAGGGGATCGTGATGGAAGAACGCTGGAAAATTAAAGAAACGCTACCGATCAATCAGCCACCGAAATCATTGCGAGATTTGTTGCAAAAACAGTGGCTTTTGCCAAGGCGGTTCGTCTATTATCTCAGAACGCGTCATAACGTTTTGGTAAATGGTCAATATCGACCGGTCAATTATCATGTTCAGCCAAACGATACGATCGAGCTGACCTTTAACGGTGATGAGTTTCGGACGCCGCAAACCCATTATCAGCCCACGCCGATGCCGAAACTGGATGTGTTGTTTGAGAATCGGGATGTCTTGGTTGTCAATAAGCCGGCCGGACAGAAAATGCATCCCAATCAACCTTTGGAAGTCGACACGTTGTTGAATGATGCAGCGGGCTATCTAAAGGACACGATGGCCGATGCCTTTATGGTGCACCGACTTGATCAGGCAACCAGCGGCGCAGTGGCGATTGCCAAAAATCCGATTGTCGTGCCGATTCTGGATCGTCGCATCAGCCAGGGACAAATGCATCGTCAATATATTGCATTGGTGCAGGGACAAATGGAACACGATGCCGGTCGTTTTGATTGGCCAATTGGCAGGGATCTGCTGGACCAGCGCAAGCGATGCGTTGACGGCTATGGTGCACAGCCGGCTCTGACTTATTATCAGGTTGCTTGGCGTGGCAAAGATGCAACGCTGGTGAGGCTTAAACTGGCAACCGGGCGGACTCATCAGCTGCGTGTTCATCTGGCATACAGCGGCCATCCAATCATTGGCGATCCGCTGTATGATACGACAATAGCTTCACGAATGATGCTGCATGGCATCAAACAACAGATTATTCTGCCATTTACCGAAAAAATTCAAACAATTCAAGCACCAATAGATGACGAATTCAAACGAATTTTGTTAAAATACAAATAAAGAGACAACAAATAGATAAGGAGGAGTTCATTGTCACTTTTAACTAAGCTTTACGGACCGTTCTTCGACCTGCACAACTGGGAAGCTGTGATAACTTCAGGTCAGGATTGGCTGATCATCCTTTCATTGGTATTGATCGAATGTCTGTTATCCGTGGACAACGCTGTGGTCTTGGCCGCTCAGACGCGGGTGCTGCCGACACTTAAGGAACAAGAGGAATCTCTTTTTTATGGGATCTGGGGATCATACATTTTCCGTTTCCTGATCATTGGTGCCGGGGTTTACCTGATTCATTTCTGGGAGATCAAAGTCATTGGTGCCGCCTACTTGATGTATCTGGTTTATCGCTTCTTTCACTTTAAGTTTCGGGGCAACCCGAAGCGCCGCAGTAAGCAGACCAGCCCGAAAGCCAACCGTAAAGGCTTAACGGGGCGCAAGCGTTTCTGGTGGGTCGTGGCCCAGATTGAGTTCATGGACATTATATTTTCCGTCGATTCTGTGTTGGCCTCGCTGGCAATCTCAAGTAATCCAGTAATTGTTTTAATTGGTGGTTTGATCGGGATTATTTGTATGCGGGGCGTTGCCGAAGTGATTATGCGCTTGATGACTAAAGTTCCTGAATTGGAGCCAATGGCCTATATTCTGATTTTTGTCATTGCAGTCAAGCTGTTCCTTTCAATTCCGGCAATTGATATTGAAATTCCATCAAGTGCGTTCGGCATCTTTGTGCTGGCTGTCTTTATCATCACGATCATCGTGCATTTTGTAAGACGTAAAAAGCAGCCGCAGGTGACGGATCAAAAGGAGCAGAAGCATTAATGGCACAAGAAGCAACCGCTGAAAACTTTGACAAGATGATACAAGGCCCGCTGACTGTGGTCGATTTCTGGGCACCATGGTGTGGACCATGTAAAATGATGGCACCAATCATGGCAGAACTGGAAAAGGAATTTGCAGGGCAGATCAAATTCGTCAAATTTAACGTTGATCATCAACAAGCAATCGCGGAACGCTATAAAGTGATGAGTGTTCCCAGCCTAGTGCTTTTTCGAAATGGCGAAGCTAAGGAAAAAGTAACTGGCATCTATCCTAAAGATCGACTGGCACATTATTTTGCGCGTAAAGCAGCTGAATAAGCCTAGCGATATTAAAAAGATCCGATTCGTTTAAGCGAGTCGGATCTTTTTTTACTAAAAACTTGATTTGGGAAAACGTTTGCCATGGCGCCATTTTCATCGCTTACATTAGTAAAATTCATAAATTACGTCAATTGCTAGTTTGTAACATTCCAAATTTTGCTAGATTATTCGTCATGACAAGTGCCTCGATCTGTGCTTGC